>JAGHSP010000384.1 GCA_018065815.1 Candidatus Sodaliphilus limicaballi
TCGTTATCTTTAATCTATAGTATTATACATTAATTATAACGAAAAAAAAGCCCGAAAAGTATATTTCCTCCCACAAAAAAACAGCAACATCAATTCAAGACCTTTCCTACTAATCTATCGGAGCCCCCAGATGCAGCAACGGCATAAGGAGAACAGGGTGTCGCATAACGCATTTTTGCGGGGTAACAACTCTTTTGCCCTTGCAGGGCGCATTAGCGTTACCGTCTGTTACCCAAGGCGTTGCCTTGGGCTAGTCGCAACATTGCGCTTGCAGCGCGCCGCCATTTCTTACATTTTGCGCCACCCTCGCAATCCCGCTAGGGATGACATAATTGTAGGCAGCCATGCAGTTAGGGCCTTTAGGTCCTAGCAAATGGCTGTAAACGTTCCCACAACGTCATCCGTGCCGTTAGGTACGGGATACTCCCTCAACACCCTTCAATAAATATTCAGGATTGAAATCCATACCTGATTTAACAGCGATACTCAACATCTCGTCATCAAAGTTCTGCTGCTTATGGTGTTCTTTTTGATTTGAGATATATTTGATAACCTGGGGCAACATTGATTTGCTATAAGAAAAAGCCGCATATCCCGCTTGCCAAGCAAAACACGGCAAAGCTTTTTTTTCATGCATCCACTTTGACGATTGGGCCTTTATTGCTTGGACTAACGTGCTGATACCCTCACTAGGATGCATTGATATGAGCAAATGAACGTGATCGCTAATTCCTCCTATAGCCATCACCGTGTGATTGCGGTTTTTACATGCTCCACAAATGTAAGCATACAGTTCGTCCTCCAGTTCAGGCAAAATAAGTGATGCCCTGTTTTTTACCGAAAAAATCACATGTAGATATATCTGCGTATAGGTGTTAGCCATCTCGATTCATTTATATCCCGTACCTAAAGGCACGGACATTTGTTTGTTATTCATTACCGCCATTTGACAGACCTAAAGGCCTATCTGCATGGCGGCCTACATTATTTTGTCCCTATGGGACATTTACCTCTCAAAAACTATTTTTCAGCCCACTGGTAATATTTTATCCCTAATGGGACATTTAGTTCTTGAAAACCACTCACAACCCACTGTTAATCTCGTCGATGTAGGCCAGCAGCTCGTCGCGGCCACGGCCGTCTTCGCTTGAGGTCATGAACACCGGGGGCAATTCTTCCCAGGTTTTGAGCAAATGGCGCTTGTAGGCAGCAACTTTTTCGGCTCCTGCAACCTTTCCCAGTTTGTCGAGTTTGGTAAACACAATGGCAAAAGGCACTCCGTTCTCGCCCAGCCACTCTATGAACTCGAGGTCAATCTTTTGCGGTTCATGGCGAGAGTCAACAAGCACAAAGAGACAGGTCATTTGCTCGCGTCCCAAGATGTATCCCTGGATGATGCGTTGCAGCTGCTCGCGGCTGTCCTTGCCTCGCTTGGCATAGCCATAGCCAGGAAGGTCAACGATGAACCACTCGTCGTTAATCTTGAAATGATTGATAAGTAATGTCTTACCAGGAGTTTGCGATGTCTTGGCAAGGCTTTTATTGTTAGTGAGCATATTGATGAGCGACGACTTGCCCACATTACTGCGCCCGATGAATGCATACTCGGGGATATTAGTGTCGGGGCACTTGCGGTAGTCGCTATTGCTTATCTCAAATTTTGCGCTCTTAATTTTCATTGTTATAGTATTTTATTCACTGCAAAGTTACAAAAAAAACGTCAAAGGTCAAAATGCACACCGAGATTGCAGCAAGTAAGCGGTTGTCACACCACATGATCATGACAACCGCTTATATACTTGAGGATAACAATGTGATGATTATCTTACAATCATCTTCACGCCGTCTTCAATGACTAGGCCTTTGTAGTCTTTACCCACGGGTTGGCCCATCATGTTATAGCGCTGTCCGGTCTTCGCCTTAACGGTTTCTGTAAGGTCGTTGATGCTGGTGGGAGTCTCTTTCTGCACGAACACCTTGAGCATGGGAGTGCCGGCAGTCTCGTCCTGAATCCATACTTCCTCGGCGCGATCGCCCTGTAATGCTGCAGCAATAGTACCGTCGGCGAGTTGTTCGTCGTTCATGCGCATTTTTTCGGGAATAGAACTTGGGAATTGCTTAACGTAACAGTTATTGTTTTGGCCCATGAAACCCGAGGTACTCGAATAATTAAAAGTTGCAATTGACAAGCAGTTATCTACTGTAGCCGAACCGCCACTGTTGACATAGCCAACGAAGCATCCGTTGTAACCACCCGAAGCAGTGATTGTACCCGATACCATGCAGTCCTTCATGATGAGGTGGCCGTCTTTGTAGCCGTCTACACATCCCACAAGACCTGATGCCTCAACCCAATCGCGTTTGGTTGAATTGAGAGTGACCGAACTCCAGATATTCTCTACTGTGCTTGTGCCATAACGCACATCGGCAATCACCGCAGGCTGACATGCAGTGGCATTTTCGATAGTTCCGTCAAAGTGGATATTCTTAATAGTTGCCTCCGAGATGTTGGGGAAAGGCGAACTCATGTTAGTCCCGTTGCTGGTGTCGGCAACGTAGTGAATTGTCAACGTGTGGCCCTGACCGTCGAAAATGCCCTTAAAATAGTAACTGGGTTTTTCATTAGGATGACCAATCTTGGCTTGACTATCGCCCAGGTCAACGTCGGCAGTCATGCGTGCGTTAGCATCGTTAGTGGTAGCAACGATAGCCGAGAATGCATTCCAGTCCTCAACCGATGCAATGAGATAGTAGCCATCGCTGTCCTGCTCAATCGCCCAAGACGAGAGACCAGCAAACATAGTTGCAAGTAAAAGTAATGTTTTTTTCATAAGCATATAGTTTTTTAAAAACAAAATAAAATTTTCACAAA
>JAGHSP010000272.1 GCA_018065815.1 Candidatus Sodaliphilus limicaballi
TAAAAATCTATTGTAGTATAGTTACAACAGATTGCTCTGATTTAACTGAATAAGAAATTATTCTAATTATTTTAATTTCCTTCAGTTATTATTAAATCAGCGAGTGAAATCCGCGCGGGAGTCCTCAGTTATTGCCGGATAGTTACTGTACAAGGGTATTATTCCTCGTTCAAGTCAAGTCTTTTGCCGAAAGCCAGCACCGAGGGGGTGCCTTCGCCGGGAAGCGGCATGAAAATCTTCACGCTCTGCGGCTTGCCCTGCTTGTCGCGGCACGAGAAATCATAGTTCATGCCAGCCACGACCTGACTCTTTACGGTCTCGGGCGTTAACTCATTGAGCACGGGATAAATCTTGGCAACAGAGTCCCACACTTCCATCTCCTGGGCGGTCACTTTTGCCTCTTTTGAATATCCTCCGCATGTCACATTCATGTCATTGTCGGCCTTGTGGCACTGACATCCGCACAGGGTGCTCACACACGCCAGCACGGCAACGATAAGTTTCTTCATGTCAATATATGTTTAGATTCTTGTCACAGTTTCGCTGATGGGTTTGCGAGAGAAGTGGTTGGCCAGCGGCTCGGCTCCCTCGGCGGCAAATCCTAGGTCAAGGAGCATGAGCACCTCCTCGTTGCCGGGCAAGTTGAGAGCACGTGCCAGCTCGGCAGGGTCGAAGAAATTCACCCAGCAGCTATCCACACCAGCGTCGTGAGCTGCCAGCACCATGTGCGTAGCCACGATAGTAGCGTCCTCGGCACCCGAGTCACGCTTCCCGCCGGGATAGGTAAACACGTTGCCCTTGTCCCAAGCCACCACAAGCACGGTGGTTGCTCCGTAGCGGCACGGCGTGCACGAGTCGATGGCAGCCAGCGCATCCTTGCTCTGCGCCACATAGATGTGTTGCTCCTGCAGATTCTTGGCAGTGGGTGCCACATGTCCCGCCTCAAGGATTGCCTCAAGCTGTTGCTCACTTATCACCTTCTCGGTGTCATATTTCTTGCAGGAATACCTGTCTTTTACTACTTCGCTAAATTCCATATTGCCATAGTTCTTTATTGATGCCCAAAGTTACAAAAAAATTTTCTTCAAAACGTGATGTTTTTGGGCAAAATGTTGTAACTTTGCGCAATAATACAATTTATTTAATAAACAATCTATTTTATGAAGAAATTTTACTCTATCCTTTGCGGTCTGGCACTCGCTTGTGGCATGACTGCCAATGCTTATGATTTAGTCACTTTTGAGGACTTTGACCTGTGCGCCGACGGCCATGCTTTTATACCCCAGGAATATGACATGGTGTATTCTGGTGACTTCTATTTCTCTTGTTATAGTAATAATGGTTACTGGAACGGCGTTACAGTGTCAAGGACAACCGGCAACACCTTTGCAGGGCTTGATGATCAGTACAACGCAATCACCGGTGGCGGTTGCGATGGCTCAAATGCCTTCGCGATTGCTTACTACAGCGAGTATGACGCTAACAACAGCGAGCAGTATCCCGAAATAAATGAATTTACTGAATGCGCTCCATTCTATCCCGAGTATGTTTATGTCACTAACACTGCCTACGCAGTAAATTCAATGGAGAACGGTGACGCGTATGCCAAGAAGTTCGACGAGAACGACTACCTCAAGGTCATCTTCAAGGGCATGAATATTGATTGGGATAAGGAGCCAGTGGAATTGGTTGAGACCGGAACTCAGGTAGAGTTCTACCTCGCCAAGGACGGCAAGATCGTCAAGGACTGGCAGAAGGTTGACCTCAGCGCGCTTGGAGAGGTTGATTTAATCCGCATGGTGATGGACTCAAGCGACAAGGGCACATGGGGCATCAACACTCCCACTTACTTCGCATTCGACAACTTCAAGGCAAGCAAGACCCCCGTTGAGCCCGTTACAGGTATCAGTGACGTGAAGGTTAGCAGCACCAAGGCCTACAAGACCATCGAGAACGGCCAGGTTATCATCGTGAACGGCAACACCCGCTACGACATGACAGGCCGCGTGATCAAGTAAAGATTTTGCAAAATCCCCGCGCAGATTTTACGGATGTAACTATTCAGCAATAGAATTTTGCAGAGTCCCAGCCCAGACCTTATGAAAATCTTTCTCTCGCACAAAGCATAAGGCTAATAGAGGCTGAAAGCCGACACGCAGAACGCAGTTCTGCACATAACCCTGTCCTAACTGAGCGCAAGCGAAGGCAGGGCAGGGTAAACGCGATACACTATACTGCGATTAAATTCTCGCAACTTTAACCGGACAGCAATAAAACAAAACAGAATAACACACCTCGGGGTGACTATCATAGTCGCCCCGAGGTGATTGTGTGATGATATCTCAGCCGGTCGTTTATTTACCGCTGAGAATCATGTTGATGATAGCGTTAGTGTCGGTGATGTCGATGGCGCCGTCACCATTCACGTCGGCACGATTACCATAAGGGTTATTGCCATTGAGAAGAATGTTGACAAGGATATTTGCATCGGTGATGTCAACCGAGCCATCCATGTTGATGTCGCCATTGCTGGGTACAGGGCCCGCCTCGCCTTGCTTAACGGTGATAGCGAGGGTCTGGGTCTTGAGAGCCACGAGAATTGTTGCCTCGCGATTGCTCACACCTTCAGGAAGAGCATCGGCAGTGAGGTCGAGGTTCACAATGCCAGAGAAGTACTCTCCCACTTCCTCGTCGGTTTTCATCACATCAGTGCCTTGCAGTGTGAGCCACTCGGGCTTGCCGGTGATGTTCCAGTTGGCAAATTTCTCTGAAGCCTCAACAGCGAGCTGCTGTGTCTCGCCAGTTTCAGTGATTTCCACGGTGGTCTCCTGGGCATCGCCCGCAGCAATGTAGTCATACTGGGCATTGATGCTGATCGCGAAGTGTGTGCCCACGGTCATGTCATCCTCGCTGAAACCCCATGCGTAACCGCCGCTGCAGTCCACCATGCACTCGTCCACGGGCTGGCCTTCCTCGTTATAGAGCATCCACTTGCAGTAACCCTGCTTCTCGATGAGGTCGGCATACTTGTCGTTAGCAGCAATGATCATGGGAGCAAACAGGTCAAGCTGATCGATGCCCTCGAGAATCACATATATCTCCTTGTCGATTGCAAGCCACTCGTCGAAGTTGAAATCAAGAGTCATGAGTTCATCGTTGAGATCGCCTGCGAGGACATACTGCGCCGTAGCAATGGGTTTAACGCTCTCGATGTCGCCATGCGCTGTGGGGGTCACCACCTTACATGTGATTGCCTGGCCAGCCTTGCCTGTGACAGTGGCAATGAGGCTGACGCGTGAGAATGCGTAGGGGCGAGCAGGAGCGTTGAAGTGGTGCATCATTGAGATAATCTGGGCCGAAGTGGCAGTAGATTGCCTGCTCAGGATATCATTGTAGAAGTCATACCAAGGAACATACATCGATGCGTCCTTGCCAGCATAGGATGAAAGCAGCAAGGTGATGTCATTGAAATCGGCACGCGAGTCGTAGTTGCTTAATGTGGTCTTCACCGAGCCGTCGGCGCTAGCGTTGAACTCCAGAGCACCGCCATATCGCATACCGCCCTCCATGGTGTAGTAATAGGCCTCGATATCGCCGTAGTAGAGGCGCGGTGACGCATAGAGATTAGCACAGTCGCGGTGAAACGATGTGGTAAGGTCGCGAGTGTGCTCTACGCTCAGCGAGTCGGTGCTGAGGTTTCCGTTATAGAATGTCCACTTGAAGTCGCTGTCGTTGCCACCGCTCGTCACATTGCGGAACGTCACGGGAACGGTGGGGGGAACAAGTGTTGCAGCAAAAGACGACACTGCCCCTTCGCTCAAGTAGAATGCCGAGCGAAACGCATCTTTGGGCATGACATACATGAGTTCCACGTCCTCCTCGTCCTTGAGAAGGGAATGGCTTGCCGGCTTTGAAGTTAACTTTGCGCTTTTTGTGGGAATACTAGTTAATTTAGATGTGCTGAAGCGAGAATCACTTTCCAAGTGAGTTAGCTTAGTGTTTGCAGTCTGGTTACCTGCAAATGCGGTTATGGCGAAAGCCGCCAGTGTTAATGATATAGTTCTTTTCATCGTAAATTATTATCAATTTCTCTTGAAAGGAAAGGACGGGGCGACTTTCTCAGCCACCCCGACCCAGGAATTAATATGTTAAGAAACTGCTATTATTCAGTTTTAGAGTTCTTAATCATAGATTACTTAGCAGTGCCAAGGATGATGTTGATAAGAGCGTTGATATCAGCAGCATCAACCTCACCGTTGCCATCTACGTCACAACGACCAGCATACTTAGCAGCGTCATCGAGACCGAGAACAACGTTGATGAGGATAGCAGAGTCTCTCACGTCAACCTCGCCGTCGCCTTTAACGTCACCCTTGAGGCCTTCCTGCTTCTCGCCCTGAGTAACAGTAAGAACGTGTGTCCAAGCGTCACGGAAACCAAGCTTAATCTGGCACTCGCGGTAGTCAACACCTTCGGGAAGAGCCTCAGCTGTGAGTTTCACAGTTGTGTAGTAGTTGTAAGCGTGACCATCGCAATCCATTGCATCTTCGGTCTCGAAAGAGAGCCACTCGGGAAGTTCTTCGCCTTCAACAGTCCAAACGTCCCATTCGTCACCGCTCTTGTAAGCGCTGTACAGAACCTCTTGCTCATCACCAGCAACATTCATGTCAACTGAATCCTTCTCAGCAACAAGCCAAGGAAGTTCAACCTCCATGTCGCCAAAGAAAGCAATTGTAGATGCACCATTCGTAAAGGTTACTGTACCATCAATTAACTGTTCAACAGAAGAGCCATCAACAAGGTTGAACTTTAACAAAGGTGTGCAGAAGAAACGATTCTCGTTTTCAGCAGTCTCTTCGGGCAATGTATAGCTAACACAAGAGAAAAGATCTGTATTAGGTATGTTCTCATAACCAGTAAGCACAAGAACAACTTCGCTATCAATAACTATACCATCAAGAAGACCACCAAGTTCATCCTCAGTTTCGAAATTAAAGACAACTGATTTTAGAGTATTTTTTGCAGGAGAAGCCTCGAGAGTACCTTGAGAAACTGCAATGGGTTCAGGATCAAATTCGCCATCCACAATTCTATAAACTGAAAGTGTGAGTTCACATTCCTGTGAACCTCTATAATTTATATCCCAATCGTAACTTTTCAGGATATAAGGACTGCCAGGATATGCTACACGCTGACCGACAGCTAATACCTCTACACTTTCAACTGAAGGATCATTTGCAAACATTCTTGTCCAAGTCTCACTCATTGTAGTAGGCTTAGCTGTGGGGCCGGGAGTAAATATACCATTGTAGTAACCACTCCAGTTTGCACCACTAAGGTCATCACGGAAAGGAGATACCTGACAAACAGGATATTGATCAACATCACCTGTAGTAATATCGGTTACAATCTGCGGAGCACCACCATATTGCATTAAACCACGAATTTGGAAACCATCTTCAGCATCGTTGATAACCAAAAGGGGAGCCTTAGATGTTAAAGCAGGATAATACTTCAATCCACCATCCTGCTCGAAATAATTCACAAAAGGAGAATGTGAAAACATGTCAGTGTAGTCCTTAGTGTCGGCTGCAAAGAAGTATGCAGGTTCACCATCATTATAGTCATAAACCCACCATGAGAATTCGTCAGTAGCGCTTACACCGGTCGAAACGTTTGCCCAAGTAACTTCGGTCCATGCAGGAACCAGGTTGCCATAGTAACCACTACCAGTTGCACGATCGCCACCCCAGTAGAACGAGCCATCAGGAACGATGTAGCAAGTGTCAATATCACCATCAGCCTTTACACGCACCTTAGCAGGACGAGTAGATTTTTTGCCAAAACTTGTTGTAGCATTTACACTCTTAGCTGTCTCAACAGCAGAGACGCCGTTGAACTTAGCTACTGATTTCAAGAGTTGACCAGACTTTACAGGAGCTGATACTGATGACTTAGCTGGAACAGCAAAAGACTTAGCGGGTGCTGCACCTGATGACTTGGTGTGACCTGCACTTGCAGCAAGACCTACAGAAGCCACAAGTCCTAAAAGTAATAACTTTTTCAT
>JAGHSP010000259.1 GCA_018065815.1 Candidatus Sodaliphilus limicaballi
TATTTAGGTATAATAATTTGTGCCGCCACTTCAATTTCGGTTGCAGCACAAGGAGTAGTAACACTTGACTCATGCCGGGCCATGGCGCTTGGCAACAACAAGGAAATAAAAGCCGCCGAGCTCAAGATAGAACAAGCTGGTTATCAGCGCAAAGAAGCCGCAGCTGCCTATCTTCCCTCTATCGACTTCGAAGGCGCTTATACATACAACCAACGCAACATCTCGCTCGTTGACAAGGACCAGTTGCTCCCGGTCAAGGCTTTCAACCCGCTCACCCAGAACTATGAGTACGAGCTGCTTGTGAACCCCGCCACTGGCCAACCTCTCATCGTCGATGGTCATCCCGTACCGCTGCAAATGGCACTCCTGCCCAAGGACGCGCTCACATTCAACATGCACAATGTCTTTGCCGGCGCCCTAACTGTGACACAACCCATCTACATGGGCGGCAAGATCAAGGCGATGAACGAAATCACCCACTTCGCACAGGAACTCGCCACATCGATGCACGACAGCAAAGTCGAGGACGTGATTTACAACGTTGATGCCGCCTACTGGCAGGTGGTCTCGCTCAAGGCCAAGCAACGCCTCGCCGAGGGGTATGTATCGCTGGTCGAGTCGCTCGACAATGATGTCAAGGCACTTGTGGAGCAAGGCGTAGCCACACGCTCTACCCTACTCTCGGTGGATGTGAAGCTCAACGAGGCCCAAATTGCCCTCACCAAGGTGAACGACGGCCTCGTGCTCTCGCGCATGCTACTGGCACAGGTGTGCGGTATGCCTGTAAACGAGCAGTTCACCCTCGCCGACGAAGACAAGGAGACGCTTGCCGAGACCAAATTGAGACCAACTAGCATCGACATGAACAACGTCTATGCCAAGCGTCACGACATACACTCGCTCGAACTGGCGGTCAAAATCTTTGACCAGAAGGCCAAGGTAGCACGCAGCGAGATGCTCCCCACCATCGCTGCCGTGGGTGCCTACCACGCCATGAACCCCAACACTTACAACGGCTTTGCCAACAAGTTCGGGTTTGCATTCTCTGTGGGCGCAATGGTCAAGATCCCCATCTGGCACTGGGGAGGACTATCCAACAAGTATAAAGCAGCAGTCACCGAGGCACGCATGAAGCAGATCGAGCTCGACGACGTGCGCGAGAAAATACAGCTCCAGGTGAGCCAGGCTTCGTTCAAGTACCAAGAGGCCTACAAGACCTACGACATGACTTGCAAGAACCTGCGTGTGGCCGAAGAAAACCTGCGCATGGCACAAGTGGCATTCAAGGAAGGCGTTTCGACAAGCGACGACGTGCTCAAGGCGCAGACCGCATGGCTTGCCGCCAACAGCGAGAAAATCGATGCCGAAATCAACGTGCGACTGTGCGACGTGTATCTCTCCAAAGTCATGGGTGAACTCAAAATATATTAATCCCTTGTAAAATATAAAACAACACAATATGGAAAACGTAAACAACAATGCTCAGGCTGTGAGCAAGAAAAACAAAGCGTTGCTGGCTGCTCTCGCAGTGTTTGTAGTGATACTGGCAGCAATAGCGATACTGGGACTAGTGCTCATTACGCCCCCCAATGAAATCACACAAGGTCAGGCCGACTGCGACGTGGTGCGCGTGTCGGGCAAGTTGCCTGGTCGCGTGGTCAAGTTCTATGTCACCGAGGGCGAAATCGTCCACAAGGGCGACACCCTGGCCAGCATCTACTCTTCTACAGTTGATGCGAAGCTGTTCCAAGCCAAGTCTATGCAAGACGCGGCCGCTGCAACAAGCCAGAAGGCCGAGGCTGGAACACGCAGCGAGCTCAAGGCTGGCGCCTACAACTTGTGGCAACAAGCCATCGCTGCCGAGACCATCACCCAAAAGACCTACCAGCGCATGCAGAATCTCTATGAGCAAGGCGTCATCAGCGAGCAGAAGCGCGACGAGGCACGTGCAGCCTACGAGAGTGCTTCGGCTGCTGTCAAAGCTGCCAAGTCGCAGTATGACATGGCACAGAACGGCGCACAGAGCGAGGACAAGCTCGCTGCACGCAGCATGGCCAACGCTGCCAAGGGTAGCGTGATGGAGGTGCAGTCGCTGCTCGAGGACCAGTTCCTCATCGCCCCATGCGACGGCGAGGTAAGCGAGATTTATCCCCACGAGGGCGAACTCATCTCGCTGGGCGCGCCTGTGATGTCGCTGTCTAAACTCAACGACATGTGGGCATCGTTCAACGTGCGCGAGGAGAAGCTCAACAACCTTCCCGTGGGCAAGGAAATCACCGTGACCATCCCCGCCCTCGACAACAAGGAAGTGAAGATGAAGGTTTACTATGTGCACGACCGCGGCAGCTATGCAGCGTGGAGCGCTACCAAGGCCTACGGACAGTATGACAGCAAGACCTTCGAGGTAAGAGTGCGTCCTGATACCCGCATCGAGAATTTCCGTCCCGGCATGTCAGTTATCCTTGCTGAATGAAACTGCACACCATCATATTAAATTCCCTGAAGCGCAGCCTGGTGCAACTGGTTGAGCGCAAGGCGTTGCTATTGATGATTGTGGTGATTCCCATCGTGTGCTGCGGCTTCTTGATTGACCTCATGAGCCAGGGTGCCGTTGAGAACGTACCCATCGCCATCGTCAACCTTGACGGCTCGCCCATGTCACGCAACCTGGAACGCAACCTCAGCGCCATGCAGGGCGTCCACATCAAGATGCACTGCACATCTCACGGTGAGGCAATGATGGCATTGCAGCGCGGCGAGGTGCTGGGATTCTTTTACATTCCCGTTGACCTTGAAGAGAAAACGGTGGGCGGCAAGAAACCTGTGGTAAGTTTCTATGTTAACTATGCCTATTTCACTCCTTCTTCATCTCAATACAAGGGATTCAAGACCGTTAGCCTTCTGGCCAATGGAGCAATAGCCAAGACAATGCTCGACGCAACGGGTCTGCTTAGCCCCAACGATGTGGCGGCAACCTTGCAGCCCATCCTCACTCATGTGCATGGACTAAATAACCCCTGGACTAACTACAGTTATTACCTCAACATGTCGTTCCTGCCCTGCTTGCTTGCGCTCATTATTATGCTCACCACTGTCACCACTGTGTGCAATGAGTTCAAGTACAACACCTGTGGTGAGTGGCTTAACACCGCGGGAGGTTCGATAATGGTTGCTCTCGCCAGCAAATTGATTCCTCACAGCGTGATATTTACCACAATGGGCTGGGTCATGCAGTTGATAATGTTCAAGATTAATTTCTTGCCATTCCACTGCAACCCCTGGCACATGATCCTTGCCATGCCGCTGCTGGTGCTGGCATGCCAGTCGTTTGCGCTGCTCATGATATGCGTGACTCCCAACTATCGCAAGAGTGCCACCCTGTGCACGCTGTTTGGCATGATGTCGTTCTCATTCTGCGGCTTCTCGCTGCCAGCCGAGGCGATGTATCCCTGGATAAATGCAGTGGGTTACACTGTGCCCATCAGGCATTACTTCCTCATTAGTGTCGATCAAGCTCTCAACGGCGTTGACCTGTACTATTCTCGCATGCACTATGCGATACTAATAGGCTATCTGCTGCTGCCACTCCCGCTATTGTGGCGCATCAAGCACGAGTGTCAAAACCCCGTTTATGTACCTTAAATGAAACAAGTCGTTACTAACATATTGAAGTCGCCGCTCCATGTGCTTGAAGCATGTGTACACGAGCTGAAACTCACCTTCGGCGACGTGGGCGTTATCATCTTTTTCTTGGTGGTGAGCATAGCCTATCCTTTGCTCTATTCACTTGTCTATAACACCGAGATTCCCCGTGACCTCAAGGTGATTGTGGTGGATGACGACCGCAGCCGCGAGAGCCGCGAGTTTGCACGTGCCCTTGATGCCACGCCCGAGGTGCAGGTAGTTGCCTATGCAGCCAACATGCAGGAGGCTCGCCAGGCCATGGCAAGCCACGACTGCTATGGCATCATCAACTTTCCACGCGACTATGCCCTCAATCTGGGCCGTGGAGAGCAGGCTCATGTGAATGTCTATTGCGACATGAGCGTGATGATGCGCTACCGCCAGATTCTCATGGCTACTACTGCCGTGCAGCAAACTCTCAGCGGCGAAATCCAGGCGGCAAAGGCATCGGTAGTGCCCATCAGCCTGGGAGGCGGAACCCTAGAAAGCGAGCAAGTGCCGCTGGGCAACACTGCCATGGGACTGGGCTCTTCGGTTCTGATGTGTATTCTTGCGCTTGTCTTGCAGCAAAGCATGATGCTGGGCATAGGCGTGTTGCATGGTGGTGTGCGCGATCGTCGACGCATGAATGGCGGCATTGATCCACTTGAGCACACAGCCCCTGCGGTTGTGTCGGTGCTGGGACGTGCCATCGCTCACACGCTGGTATATGTAATTCCCACACTCTATGCACTGCTGCTGGTACCCAAGATTTTTGACTTCCCGCAAAATGGGCACGCAATTGATATTATGGTATTCTCATTGCCCTATGTCCTGGCTTGCTCATTCTTCTCGCAGACCTTTAAGGTTGCCGTCAAGGGACGCGAAGCCGCATTTATCACACTGGCGTTCACATCAATAATCTTTGTGTTCCTCAGTGGCATATCATGGCCGCGACAATCGATGGGAACCTTCTGGATTGCCATGGGCAACCTCATTCCCTCTACCTGGGGGGCAACCGGTTACATTGCAATGCAGAGCAATGGAGCATCGCTCGCAGCCCAGTCACAGTCTTACCTGATGTTGTGGCTCTTGTGCGGTCTCTACTTCGTCACAGCTTCGCTTGTCGAGAAATTCATAGCACGACGCCAGAACACCAAGGGATAATCTCTTACCAAAGATTTTTTCTTCTCTCGCCTTTTGTTTTTCGGCAAAAACCACTACCTTTGCACAAAAACAATAGCTATGAAGAAAAATATCACCTCACTCCTGCTCGCAGCATGTGCAGCAGCAGCCACAGCGCAAGGCATCTCGCCTGCCATGCTCGGCAGCATCGAGAAGCAACACCAGGCACAACCCGCCAGCAAAGCTTTGTTCAATGCCGTTGCCACCAACTCCATCGACGACCTGGCTAGAAATTTTGCCGCCAAGAACTCGATGAACAAGACCTTCTCGGTCGAAACACCCAAGCAGAACATCCACAACCAGAAGCAATCAGGACGTTGCTGGATGTTCAGCGGTTTCAACGTGCTGCGAGCCAACTTTGCCAAGGCCCACAACGACAGCCTGCGCGTGGAATACTCTCACGTTTACACATTCTTCTACGACCAGCTCGAGAAGTCCAACCTCATGTTGCAGAGCGTCATCGACAACGCAGCGCTGCCCATCACCGACAAGAAGGTGCAATACCTCTTCCAGAATCCCGTGAACGACGGCGGCACATTCTGCGGTGTTGCCGACCTTGCCGACAAGTATGGACTCGTGCCCATGACCGTGATGCCCGAGACCTACTCGGCCGAGAACACTACCCGCATGACCCGCCTCATCAAGAGCAAACTGCGTGAATATGGCCTTGAACTGCGCAAGATGGTTGCCGAGAAGAAAAGCAAGCAAGCCATCGAGGCCCGCAAGACCGAGATGCTGGGCACAATCTACAACATGCTATGCCTCACGCTGGGCGAGCCCGTGAAGTCGTTCACCCACACATTCACCGACAAGGACGGCAACCCCGTGGGCGAGCCCCGCACTTTCACTCCGCAGGAGTTCTACCGCGAGACTGTGGGTGGACCCATCAACGGTTCTTTCATCATGGTGATGAACGACCCGCGACACCCCTACCACAAGACCTACGAGGTGGATCTGGACCGTCACACCTACGACGGACACAACTGGAAATACCTCAACCTCCCCATGGAGGAAATCGCGGCTATGGCTATCGCGTCGCTCAAGGACGGACGCAAGCTCTACTCCAGCTACGACGCCGGGAAGATGATGGACCGCAAGACCGGCATTGCCGATACCGAACTCTACGACTACGCCTCGCTCATGGGCACCGACTTCACCATGAACAAGGCCGAGCGCATCATGACATTCGACAGCGGATCTACTCACGCCATGACTCTCACCGCAGTGGACCTAGATGCACAAGGCAACCCCATCAAGTGGAAAGTGGAGAACTCATGGAGCGCCGAGAGCTGCGACAAGGGATACGTCCTCATGACCGACAAGTGGTTCAACGAATACATGTTCCGCCTAGTCGTCGACAAGCAATACGTCCCCGCCTCGATCCTCAAAGAGTATGACCAAAAACCCACCATGCTCACCACCGACGACCCCCTGTTCCTCCCCGACGAGTAAGGGGAATCAACATTTGCAAACTTTCATAAAAATCATCCCATATTTTTTAAGATGATTATCAGAAAAAAAATGTAACTTTGCACAATTCACATAACCCAAACAGATATTAGCAATGTCAGAGGAATTATTAAGATCATATCGTCTCACATCTATGGAGGAACCTACAGACGAGATGCTTCACGCAATCATGGAGAAAGTCGCTGCTGCTGCTCGTGAATCATCAGCACGAGCCCAGGAAGCGAAGCGCCGCATGTTAGCAGAAACGGTTTCAAACATCAAACAAAAACGAGCTACAAGCCGATGAATACCAATCGACGTCCCACCTTGTGTATTGTCGCAGGACCCAATGGATCGGGCAAGACTACTACAACACAGCAACTTCTAGTTAATGAATGGGCTGAAGATAGCCTTTACATTAACCCTGATAATATAGCTCAAGAGACCTTTGGTGATTGGAATTCTCCCGAAGCAGTACATAAAGCAGCAGTTTTAGCTACCGAGAAAAGATACGAATGCTTAAGTAACAAACGGGATTTTGTCTTTGAAACAGTGTTCTCGTCAGACGAAAAACTTGAGTTCGTCCGAAAAGCAAAAGCGGCAGGTTTCTTTGTGCGTCTATTTTTTGTGTGTACTAGCGATCCAGAAATTAATGTGCATCGCATCACCAAGAGGTATCTTGAAGGAGGACACGAAGTACCAATTTCCAAAGTTATTTCACGCTATTATAAATCTATAGCAAATGCAGCACAAGCAATAGAAATTGTTGACCGAGCTTATATATATGACAATTCGGTAGAAGATTCTTTGCCTCAATTACTCTATCGCACCGTCGAAGGAGATGTCGTTAAGCAATATATAGACGATGTCCCCGAATGGGCAGAGTCATTGGTGAAGTGAATCGGGAATTATAAAACACCATGCTCACCGCCGAGGTACCCCTCTTCGACGAGTAAACATCACCACGTGCCCGCCGCATCAACCCGACGGGCACGTGTCGTAATATCACACTAGCAAGAAACCGTATCCCATATCACGCATGGGCGTGATGACAGCTACGCGGAGGCATCGGAGATGCCGGGCGAGGGCGTCTCAAAATGCCTAAAGCAACGTTTTGCCCGGTTACGGCGTGACCGGGCAAAGGGCATTTTGCGACACCCTTGCAATGTGTTGAAACGCCATGCAAGCAACCTCGGAGAGGTGCGCAGCTTGGCGCCAAGGACACCAACCATGATGGTGCCCCGTAGGGGAACATGAACCAACAAATAAGAATTTGGCAACTACTTTTCAATATGACTTTTTGCTTGGTTGTTGTGGATAAGATAATATGTTGCATAAATTTATGGTTGTATAATATGCTGTAAACCAACAATTTACCCCCCCCTGAAAAAATGCGTAATTTTTGTTTGTTTTTTACAATAATTTGTCGTAATTTTGTTGCGGTAAATTAATAAATCACAGTCAAATGAAAGGGTTAGCTATTACATTATTATGTGCAGCGGCAATAGCATCGACCGCAAGTGCGACTTACATGCCCATTGCCCGCGAGAATGCGACTTGGACCTATCATCACTTGCTCGTGAATGATGGAATCAAGCAAGATCACAGTTATAAACTCTACTTCAAGGGCGATTCGACCCTGGAAGGCGTTACTTACAAGAAATGCTTTGTGAAGTATGACGAACCTGTGCATGCAGGGTCGCTTGTGGAGCAAGGTTTGGTGCCCATGGCACTGGTGCGTGACGGCGAGCAAAAAACATACGCTCGTTTTACTGCCGAGGTCATTGCCGAGAGCAAGACGCTGGGTGCCGATAGTCCATACAGTTATTTTGTAGCCGACGATACCAACGAAAGGGTGATTTATGATTTCTCTCAAGGTAAAGTTACCGACTACTTCTACTTTGGCGGCTCTGCCTATAATATCATATCAGTCAACGACAGCGATGGCAACTCCGAGCGTGTGCTGCTTGAGAGTGTGGGCGAGGACAACGGATATTACGAACTTCAAGAGAAGTATCATGGCGACCTCGTGCGCTGTCACATTCCAGTGAAATGGCAAGACAGCCAGTTTGACGAACTGCGTTTTGATCGATTAAACACTCAGGCAACACATTTTGATTACACTTACCCCGTGCAATTCGATGCTGTTGACTATGTAAACGCATTGGGCCACCACGACCTCAATACATTCCAACCCTTGGTGCGAGAGGATCGCACATGGATAAACATGTTCGTTCAAGTGGGCTATGAACCAGATGACCCGGATGACCCAGAAGACGATGGGTGGTCTGGTTACACCTATTATTACGGCTATCGCTTTAGAGGCGATACTGTGGTCAATGGTGTGACCTACAATAAATGCTTTGTGAAGTATGAGGACGAGGAGAAGGCTGCAAGAAAAGTTTTCGGCTGCGGAGGATTCTATGACAACGAGAAATTTTTCAAAGCTAAAGCGTCACAGAGTGCACGTCCACGCGACTGGCACGAGTGCGGATTGGTTCGTGCCAAAGACATGAGAGTTTATCTGTTTGAAAAGGAGACCGACAAACCAGGGGTTAATAATGAGACGCTTATTGCCGATTATGCATTAATGCGTGTCGCTGCCAAGAAAGGTTACCCAAATAGCTGCGAACCTGTGGATATAGCAGGTGTTATGTGCAACAAGTACGTTTGTGGATATAACATGTTTACAGATGGAACCATTGAATCGATAGGCCCTGCCACAGGCATCGGCACAATATTGTGGCCAGAGGAGGGTCTGCCCACTTGCGAGGTTTACTCGTACGAAGGCTTGAGCCATGTGCTGGATGGCGAAGGCAACATCATCTTTAAGTCACCTCTTTATGGAACTGATGCATGGAGTGCAATCAAAGACATGAAGGCCGACAACCGACCCGTTGACAACAAGTACTACAACCTGCAAGGTCAGGAGGTAGACATCAAGAAAGCGCCTGCCGGCATCTACATCCACAATGGTAAGAAACTGATTGTGCGCTGATTTTGAGCCGCAAAGTTTCAGCCCGTGCTTTCGTTTGCACTCGTTTGTATTTATGAAAACGCAAAAAAACTTTGCTAATCCGTAGATATTTCGTAACTTTGCAAGGAAGATGTAAAAAAAGCATCTTCCTTGCTCTGTTTTTTGTGCTTGGCACCGGCAAGATTTGTTTAACTTAAATACAACACTTTGGACCCTGACCCTTTATCGTCGTTATTAATGCTTTTGCCAGACTATATCACGCTGGCACTACAATCACCCATATCTTTTAATGCACCATCACCAGGCAGCATCGTGGCTATGATAGTCTCTGTGCTGGGTTTGTTCTTGTCGGCGTTCAACTCCGGCAGCGAGATTGCATTCTTCTCACTCACCAAGGAACAGATTGCAGGCATCACCAGCGACTCGCAGCGCGACCGCATCAGCAGCCTGCTGAGCAAACCCGAGAAACTGCTCGCCACCATCCTCATAGGCAACAATCTGGTCAACGTCATGATTGTCGTCACCATGTTCTTCGCACTCAAAGACGTGCTCGTGATTGATAACAGCATAATCAGTTTCCTGGTTCAGACGGTATTCCTCACCTTCCTCATCCTGCTCTTCGGCGAGGTTATCCCCAAGCTCTATGCCACCAACCACAACGTGCGCTTCGCGCAGATGGTATCGGCTCCGCTTAACGCCATGGTGAAACTCTTCACGCCCATATCGGCTATCATGGTCAAGGGCACTGGCATCGTGGGTAAAGTGGTAACCAAGCAGGCCGACGAAATCTCTACCGACGACCTCTCGCGAGCTCTCGAAGCCAGCGACGTGAAAAACGAGGACGAGAAAGAACTGCTCGAGGGCATACTCTCGTTCGGTAATAAGACCGTGAGCGAAATCATGCGCCCGCGCATCGACGTTGTTGACATCGACATCGACTCAACATTTGACGAGGTGGTCAAGAAAGTTATCGACACAGGCTACTCTCGCATGCCCGTATATGACGAGACGCCCGACAACATCAAGGGCATCCTCTATGCCAAGGACCTGCTGCCCTACATAGGCAAGCGCGGCGACGACTGGCGGTGGCAGAGCCTCATGCGCACGGCCTACTTCGTGCCCGAGACACGCATGATCGATGACCTGCTCGAGGACTTCCGCAAGAAGAAAATGCACATGGCGGTCATCGTCGATGAGTATGGCTGCACTCAAGGTATCGCCACACTTGAAGACGTGCTCGAGGAAATCGTGGGCGACATCGACGACGAGTACGACACCGAGGAAAAATTCTACACACGACTTAACCAAAACACCTACACATTCGACGGCAAGACACAGATTGCCGACTTCTGCCGTGTGCTCGACATCGACGAAGACTCACTCGACGAGCATGGACAAGACGCCGAGACACTTGCAGGACTCCTGCTCGACCTCAAGGGAGACTTCCTCAAGGAACAAGAAGTAATCACCTACGGCCGCTTCACCTTCACAGTCCTCAAAGTTGTGAAATACCGCATCGCCAAGGTCAAAGTCACCATCAAGCAGTAAAAATCCAGAGACCCTAGAAAACACGGTATCGGCAAATACACCAGCACAAGCGAACCTTACACCATGGTCAAGACCCAGAGAGCTTAAATAGCCCTCCGGAGAAAAAACTGCCACCCTTTTTGCTATACAACTGTCATTTTGGCGTATATAATGCCATTTTGTCATTACAAAACCACCCGTCTCCTATCTGGCATGACACTTGCACAATAGTAAGCGAACACGGCAACCAACCGAGTTCAGAAAAAAAAGAATTGTATAACTAAAAAATATAGGAGATTAAAATTATGATCGTTACAAGAAACAACCGCAACTGGTTACCCGAGGTTTTTGACCAGATGTTCAACAACACACTTGCCATGCACAACACTGCAACAAGCACTGCACCAGCTATCAACGTCATCGAGGACAAGGACGCCTACACCGTCGAACTCGCCGCTCCCGGCATGGGACGTGAAGACTTCAACGTCACAATCAACGAAGACGAGAACCTGGTGATCGCCATCGAAAAGAAGGCGGCAACACAAGAAGGCGGCGAGGAGAAAACTCCTGACACCGAAAAAGAACAACGCTATTTGCGCCGTGAATTCACACACACCAAGTTCACCCAGACTTTCATCATCCCCGAGGAAGTGAACCGCGAAGCAATAAGCGCAACAGCCGAGAACGGTGTGCTCACCGTGAAACTGCCCAAGCATCTCCCCGAGGAGCTCAAGCGCGAGGTCAAGCACATCGCAATCAACTGACACCATCTCAATTAACCGCTACGGAAAACACAACCGCACAACCTGAATCTGAAAATTTCTTCATACACACACAACCATAAATTTTAGGAGGTTTTTTGAGGTTAATAAGCGAGGCGGTCCAGGCAAAAAGTCTGGACCGCCATTTTTCTTTATATGCGGGTTCCGTCATTTCGACACTGGCTCAACCACATAGCCGGCATCACGCAGCAACGCTATCAGCCCCTTCTCGCCAGGCAGATGACCCGCCCCCACGCACACCAGGACCGACTGCTGCGGCATGAGCGCCTTTAACTTCTCCACCCATCGCCGATTGCGTCCCCACAGCAGCAGTTCCAGCTCGGCATCGGTGGGAGCAAGCCCTGCATCAGGCGTCACAATCTGCCGCAACATGAAATCCAAGTCCTCACGCACATAAGCCTCGGCAAGTTCGATGCTCACACGCTCAAAGTCGGCATCATGTTCACACACATCCACCAGACCCTCCGCTTGGTCTGCAATCGGAGTCCCGAACAGAATAGCCACCTGTTCATCAACCGTCTCAAAGCCGCCCAGCGTCTTGCCTGCCTGCTCGCCACGGATCTGCACACTGCGGTCAATCTGCTTGTTGTGATCAAAATCCTTAAAGAATTTCAACGCCTGCAATGACTGCAGCTGAATGCTCACGCCAGCAGGTTTGAGCATGTTCAAAGACGCCAACGTGATGCCCGCAGGCGCAAGATAGCCATCAACCACCCTCTTCACCACAGCATACTGTTCAGGCGTCAGCACCTTGTCGAGAGTGCTGTCGGCAGGAGCCACCATAGCCATCGCAACGCGCTGCTGTGCCTGAATGTTCATCATGCTGTCACGATGAATCTCGCCATAAACAGCATCACACGACCCGATAGCATCATTCAGCCCACTCACGCTGTCAATAAAATCGGCCGGAGCAAAATGATGAGTACCCATCAAGAAAGACGGCTTCTCCAACCCGTTGCCACTCACACGCCACAGCAACTGCGACCAAGCCGACAAAGCAACCGTCAGCACAACAACAAATAATAAAATCCTACGATTCATAACTAATATCGTTTGAAATTTTCATCGCAAATATAGATAAAAAACGCCACATACACACCATCCCCCCTGCCCAAAACGAAATATTTACCCACAAATAGGTATTGTGGCATCCAGCCACAGGCAGTAACTTTGCATCGAGAAACACGACATATACCACACACCCAGGTAATACAAGTTATTAATTAGTAAATAGTGAAAAAAGAACCGCGTCGATGCGAATCGTGCGGTTTTTTGCTTCAAAAAAGCCCTTGGAAGCACAAAATACACATTTTTGAGCATTTTTTCTCCGAAATATTTGCACAGTCCAACAAAAAGCAGTAACTTTGCAACGCTTTTCGGGGGAAACCCCGCATAGTGCGATCGGGATGTAGCTCAGTCGGTTTAGAGTACGCGTCTGGGGGGCGTGGGGTCGCTAGTTCGAATCTAGTCATCCCGACAATCGCTAAAGTGCTGGTAATCAATTGATTATCGGCACTTATTTTTCTACAAAATGCCTTTGTTTCCGACAAAAAAAACGGCAATTATGCACATTTTTGCACATTTTTGACCACGATTGCACATTTTTGCACATTTTTTTGCGCAAAAATAGGCCTTCTTAATGCCTTATTTTAGGCATTTTAGACCTGTGTGTACATCTGTGTGTACATTTGTGTGTACATGTACACACAAATTAAAATGCTGATATACAGCATGTTTACTAAAAATGTGTGCACATATGTACACACATGTACACACAAATCGGGCAAAATTTGCTGATTTTTGCAGTTGCCACGGCAATTTTTATGGCAAACATTAGTTTTTACCTCGACACTAGGCGAACAAAAAATGGAGCACCTAGCGTCATGAAGATTGTGATTTACCACAATCGTGAGCGTGCATTGGTTTCTACATCATGCAAAATCACCCCCGAGCAATGGGATGATGAAAAGAAACAGGTTATCAATTGTGATGACAGTGTTAAGTTCAATACCATCCTACAAGGGACAAAGAACCAAATAGAATCCCTTGTTCGCTGGCTTGAGTACGAGAAGAAAATTGACCAGATGTCAGCAAATGACATCAAGAACATGTTTGAGGCTCAATTTGAGCCGGAAAAGAGAGCACGCATCACTAAGAAAGTGATAACTTTTGAAGACAGATATCTTAAGTTTTCTGACACCAAAACTCCAAGCACCAAGCGGCTCTACACCGTAACCTATAATCGCATGCTTGAATTTTGCAAGGAGCGGAACATTAGATTTTCTTCCCTTACATTTGAGGATATTACAAGGGATTGGTTGGCTTCATTTGACTTGTTTTTATCAGTTCATTCTCCATCAAAGAATGCTAGAAACATTCACTTTCGCAACATCCGTGCAGTCTTCAACGATGCAATTGACGACGAGATAACTACTTTCTATCCATTCCGAAAATTCAAAATAAGGAATGTGGCTACACGCAAGCGCAACTTGAAGGTAGAAGACTTGCGCACCTTGTTCAATTATCCTGTGGAGAAGTGCAACAAGGGCTACCTAGACATCTTCAAGCTGATGTTCATGCTCATAGGCATCAACACAGTGGACCTTGCTAATCTCAAGGAAATTAAGGACGGACGAGTTGACTTCTATCGTGCCAAGACCCATCGATTATATAGTATTAAGGTGGAACCCGAGGCGCTTGAAATCATCGAGCGTTACAAGGGAAAAGACTGGCTGGTGGACATCCTCGACCGTTACAAAGATCATAAGGACTATACCAAGCACATAAACATGGCTTTGAAGAAGATAGGTCCTGTAACGAGAAGTGGATTGGGTGGTAAGAAAACATTTGACCCGCTATTCCCCGATATATCAACCTATTGGGCACGTCACTCATGGGCTACAATAGCAGCTTCGCTTGACATACCGAAAGATACTATTGCCCATGCCCTCGGACACGGCAACAACACCATCACCGATATCTACATTGACTTTGACCAAAACAAGGTAGATGAAGCCAATCGCAGAGTGCTCGATTGGGTGTTGTATGGCAAGAAATAGGTGTTTCCCCTAGTGTTTCCCTTTGTGCTTCCCTTAGTGTTTCCTTTGGTGTTTCCACTAAGAAGATAATCATTCTTCGATTTTCCAAAATTGGGCTTGGATTTTCTGGCTGCGACCTGACTCGGTGAAGGTCGCAGTCAGTCTTTCACAGAGGTACCTTTTGCCGTTGATGTGGAACACGGAACGGATGTTCGGGATCCTGTCGGCTAGGAACGAAAAGGTGTACCTCTGCTTCGGGTTGATGTCATGGGTGACGAAACCTGATGACTTGTGCCGTGAGTTGATGCGGAGCGAAAAGTCATACTCCTTCCAAGTCATATCGGGGAAGCAGACCACTCTGTCTGTGATTGGGAATGGGTACAATCCCCTCTTGGGAATGCTCCCGTTCCAAAAGCCTACATAGATGCGGTCAAAGTACTGGCTGCGTTCCACGCCCTCGCCGTTCTGCAAGCGTTGGACTGACAGCGGTTGGAACAACTGGCTCTGCCATTCCTCGCTGCGGAAGTCGG
>JAGHSP010000402.1 GCA_018065815.1 Candidatus Sodaliphilus limicaballi
TTTCAATTATAATATCTTCGAGATTAGTGAGATCCGCGCGGGGACTTCGCAAAAACTGGTTGCGTGAAGAAGTTTTAGTATTCCTTTATTACCTTGGTGAAGAGGCGTCGCATGGGGTCGAGGTCTGCTTCGTCCTTGCATGACATTAGATTCATCTTGAGGAATACATAGCCGTTCTCATCCACTGCGCGGAACTCGATGTTGCGAAATACCAACGCCACTTTCTCGCCTATACCTAGTCGCAGGTCGTGGAATAGCTCCTTGGTGAGCTCGTCGTCTGTCGAGATGTCGTTCCACTCGGCAGTCCACGTCTGCTTGCCATATTCAATGGTTATCGTATCGTAGTCAATCACCAGCTTGGCCGGGGCGTAGCGAATTTTCCACGCGCCATCGACCCATTCCGAGTATTGCTTGAACTCGAATGTGTAAGGCGGGTTGTCGTTGGTGCGCGCGGGCTTCACAGGTTGTTTTTTCGCCACTGTATCAGTCGGGGTTTTTGTTGTCCTGCCGCCGGTGGGGTTTGTCCTGTGCTTGTGTTTGTAGATTTCGATTGACGAGTCGTTGGTAATGGGGCTGTTGGCCTCGGTCTCGGGGTGCGACCCATACACCTTGATCAGACCGCCGCCCACGTGGGCGATGTGGCCGCCCTGGTCATAGATGTTCTGCACCTCCTGCTTGAAGCTTTCACCCTCCAGGTTAGTGCCCCAGCGGTACAGGGTGCCGTTGTCGCGCTTGGTGAACACAAGCATCATGTCGTCGGTAGAGCCCACTTCGATGATGTCTATCACGTAGCCTTTCTCATACATCTCGGCAATCACGTTCTCGTATGGCTGGTTGCCGTCGGTCCACCTTACTATCTGCTGTTCGGGTTTCTTCACGAAGTGCATGATCCAGTCGCTGCCGCGGGAGCAGGTATAAGAGCACACGTTGTCGATAGAGTACCCCTCGGCCCACTTCTTTTTCACTTCGTACCTGAGGGTGTGTTCCCAGTCGCCCACTATCCAAGCGTCTTTCAATGGGGTGTCGCTCTTGGACATCACGATGAACCACTTGCTGCCTTCGCCTTGAGTAACGTCGGTCATGCGGTAGCCCTCCTTGCGACGCTCGTCGAGCCAGTCGTCGGGCCAGTTGGTGCCGTAGTGGTAGGTCTGCATGGTGTAAGGCGAGCCGGTGGACATGACCACGGTCCAGCCGTTAGAGGTGTATGCGGCACTGGTGATGCGGTAGCCCTTGTCCCAGTTTTCCTTAATCGCATTGGCATCTAGTTCCTTGCCAAGTCCCGAATAAAACCATTTTTGTGCGGTATAACCAAGCCCGGTGCGGCCTGTCATTGACGATGTCCAGTAGTCGGCACGTGCGTCCGTAGGAACCAAGAGCGCTGCCAGCAGCAATATGTTGAGAATCCAGTTTTTCATAATGACCACAAAGATAGGTTTTTCGCGCCTAAAACGCAAACTTTTTAGGATATAAAGGCGGCCGCCCTTGTTGTGAGGGGCGGCCGCCAGGGTGTTATGGGTGATTAATCCGCTGGATTAATTAGTTTTCCCAAGTGATGTTGAACAGGCACACGCGGTCCTTGTTGGCATCCTGAGCGGTGGGGCACAGGTTGGTGAACTCGATGGTGAAGTCGCCAGCGAGGTCGATGCCTACGATTTCAAATGTGTAAACCTCAAATTTAACGGGTGACTCGTTAGTGATTGTCTCGCTCTTAACGGTTCTCCCGTTAGCGTCCTTGATGTCAACGCGGAACTCGAGCTTGGTGTCACCGTAGGGCATTGCGTAGTTGAACTTGAGGGCCTTGATGCCACCGGCGATTGCGGGAGACACGAGTGTGCCCACTGCGCTGGTCTTGCCGTTGAGGGTAACGCCCATTGCCCATGTGTCGCTGCCTTCTACCTTGCCCAGGAACTTGAAGGTGGGGTTGTTGTCGGCATCACCGCCCACGAGGATGTTGCTGTTGGTGCTCTTCCAGCCTTGTGCCGAAGAGTAAGCGCCATAGGTGCTCTTTGCAGCACCGCCGTTCATTGACTCGAGGTCGGCACGGTTGCCCACTACTACGGGAGGATTGGGACCAGGACCGGGCTCGCCGCCCTTGCCGAACTTCACGTCGTCAA
>JAGHSP010000255.1 GCA_018065815.1 Candidatus Sodaliphilus limicaballi
TCATATCATTATGACTAAATAATTGCGATAAAGTTTAAAGAGTAGAAAGCAACCCCTCGGCATCAGCAGGCGAGATCAACACCTTGCGTGGTTTTCCGCCAGTTGCAGGTCCTACAATACCAGCGGCCTCCATCTGATCCATGATGCGTCCGGCACGGTTGTAACCTATCTCATAACGGCGTTGCAATGACGAGGTAGATGCCACATCACCCTGCACAATATATCTCACAGCTTCCTCGAAGAGCGGATCACGGTCTTTCAAGCTAGAAGCATCGCCTCCACCTCCGTTGTTCTCAGTCTCACCCACATATTCGGGCAAGTAGAACGGGTGTTCATGCTCAATGTTGCGGTCGTTTTCCTCTTGTTCACGTATGAAATCGCAAATGTCAACGATTTCCTTTGTGTCAATGAACGGGCATTGCAGACGGGTTGTTTCACCGTTAACCGAGAACAGCATGTCACCACGTCCTATCAAACGATGTGCACCAGGAGCATCAAGAATGATACGGCTATCAGTAGAGCTAGAAACTGCAAAAGCAACGCGGCCAGGGAAGTTAGCCCTAATCAAACCAGTTACGACCTGCACCGACGGACGTTGTGTAGCAATAATCATGTGAATACCCACTGCACGAGCCTTCTGGGCAATGCGGATGATAGGAGTCTCAACCTCCTTGCCAGCAGTCATCATCATGTCGCTGAACTCATCGATGATTGCAACAATATAGGGCATGTAAGGATATTTCTTATCGCCATGTTCGTCTCTCTCGTTGCGCAATCCTTGGCGCCACTTTGCATTGTAGTCTTCAACGGTGCGAACCTTGACTTCTTCTAACACCTCATAACGATTTTCCATTTCTTGAACAAGGCAGTTAAGCACTTTCACCACCTTATCAGTTTGAGTGACGATAGCACGGTCCTCGTCTTCGGGTTTTGCGAAGAAGTATTTTTCAAGATCAGCATATACACTGAACTCGACTCGCTTGGGGTCAACAAGAACAAACTTCAACTCCGAGGGTCCCTTACTATAAAGAAGCGATGTGATAATAGCATTCAAACCCACAGACTTTCCCTTACCAGTGGCACCTGCGACGAGCAAGTGCGGCATCTTTGTCAAGTCGGCAACAAACACCTCGTTAGTCACTGTGCAACCGAGGCACATGGGCAGTTTGCATTTAGTTTCCTGGAACTTTTTAGAAGCAAGAACCTGACGCATGGGCACCACCTGGGGATCACGGTTAGGAACCTCGATGCCGATAGTTCCACGTCCGGGCATGGGAGCAATAATGCGAATGCCCAGAGCGGCAAGACTCAATGCAATGTCGTCCTCAAGGTTCCTGATTTTTGAAACCTTCACACCGTCTTCAGGAATAATCTCGAATAGTGTGACAGTTGGTCCCACATGAACATCAATATGCTTGATCTGGATACCATAGTGCCCCAGGGTCTCAATAATGCGGTTCTTATTGCTTTCTTGCTCCTCAACATCGACACGGTCAACGCTCATCGTGCGATTCTCAAGAAGGTCGAGTGACGGAAATTTATAATGTATATACTCACCCGTTGGGTCGTTAGGGTTACTCACCTCGCCCGACTCAATACCAGCCATGACAGCAGGCTCCGATGAAGCCTGCACTTGTGGTTGCTCTTGTTTTTTCTTCTCAACCTTTTTCTTTTCAGGTTTCTTGCCCATAAAAGGGAACGAAGTTTTTTCTTCGTCCTCCTGTTTCGAAGTTTTTTCAGGTTGTGATTCTACGGCATATTGACGACGACCAATAACCTCATCAAGCGATTCAACGTTTTGCTCTGCTACATTTTCGTCCACATCATCTCCGTCAAATTTCTTGCGATTGATCACTTCCTTGGTTTTAGTGTATATCAGCATTATCGTCTTGTAACAAAGCATTCCCCATATCACTAAAAGAATAATATTAACAGCGATCATACCGATATAGCCGATAGCGCCAATGAGCCACTTGTTGGTATAATATCCAAATGCACCGCCCAGGTGGAAGAATGAATAATCAATGCCATAGGTCAAGGCTCCTATTAATATTGAGAATGTGATGGTGCTAAATATACTCATCAGAGTATATGAGAAAAAATGCACTTTTTCATTACGAAATAATCTTGCAGCTATCACGATGCTCCAAATCACAAGAATCACAGCAGCCACTCCCACGCCATTAGCAATGATGTGGTCGCTAGCCCATGCTCCGACAGCAGCACCCAGATTGCTGATCTGGTCGGGTTGCTGGGCATTTTCTACGATATCATAATTTGACACCATGTTCTGGTCGGCTATGCCTGCTCCGGCGAAGAACGACACAAATGAAATCAACAGGTAAATAGCAAACAAGGCTAGAATAATGCCAAGTACTATGCGTGTGCGTGCACTGCTAAAGAAAACCGAGATGCGATTGATAAAAGTCAATTTGCCTTCCTGGTCGTTTTTTCCACTTCCACTAGGCGCACCTTTACCTTTCTTTGCATTGGTAATGTTAGGATTGTAGGTTTCGTTATTCATATTGGTTATTATTTTATAAAATTCAAATTATTATTCTAGTCTTTCACCCAGAAACTACGAGAGAACACCACAAGCACAGTGAACAGCTCGAGGCGTCCAATCATCATCTCAAAGGCCAGAACCCATTTAGCAAGATCGGGCAAGCATGCAAACTTATCTTCACCACCAGTGAGTTCACCGTATCCAAATCCAATGTTGCTGATAGCCGACATTGAATTAAATAATGCGTCAAACGCAGGCATACCCAGCACAGTCAGCAATAATGCGACCACCACAATGATAAGCACGTATAGTGCCAAGAATGCCAACACCTTGTCGGCAACACTACGAGGCACCGCCTTGTTGTCGATGCGTACTGAGGTTACAGCATTGGGGTTGATTACTTTATATAGTTCATTAAGTACATTTTTGAACAACACTACAAAACGGTCAAGTTTTGCTCCGCCTGATGTTGAACCGGCCATACCGCCAAAGAACATCAATATGAGCAACAAGAAAAAGATAAACTGACCATGTTCCTCGTAATCAATAGTTGAAAAACCGGTAGAAGTAATGGCCGAAATCGTGTCAAA
>JAGHSP010000015.1 GCA_018065815.1 Candidatus Sodaliphilus limicaballi
TCCCCGAGTTCTGCGAGTTCCCCGAGAGGCAAAAATCGGCGCAATCGGCGTTATCCGCGAGAGAAAAATCCCCGAGTTCTGCGAGTTCCTCGAGAGGCAATAAGTTCCCCGATAGGCACAAGAACAAAAGAGCGTGAAATTCCTTGTGGGGAAAATCACGCTCTGCAAGCTGTTATTGGAAGTTATAAATAAATGTGGGTTGCCTCGCAATCAGTCGCGGGCGTCCACTTTTCTTTACTTGCTAGTCTGCTCGTAGAAGAGGGTGCGAGATGTCTGGTCGCAAACCTCGGCGGGACCGAAGTACTGGATGGGGCCAGGATAAGTGTAGCATGTGTTGAGTGCCCACTCTTCGCGAGCTGCTGCAAATGCTTTGAAGGGAGCGCCGTCGAGCTCTACGAGAGCCTTGCGGATAACGGGCTTGTCCTCGCCGTGGCGATGCTCGATGTTCATCATCATGGTGATGGGGATACCACCGCACACCCATTCGCTTGAAGGCTTGGTGAGGTTGCGCACTGATGACATGTAGCCGGTAGCGCCGCAGTTGATGAGCTGTGCAGCGTTGAAACCGAGTGCATAGCAGTAGTCGGCGTCGAAGTTAGAGGGAGCAGCGCAACGGCCCTCGTAGCCAAAGAAGTGGTGGAGGGGAGAGAACTTGCCTGCATATTTGCCCTCGGCCTTGAGCTGAGCGAGGCGCTTGCCTACCATTTCGCTGAGGAGTTTCTCGGTCTCGATGAGTGATACCTGCACGTTGCCGTGGGGGTCACGGTCGAGAGTGAGCTGGCGTGCCACGCCCTCGGGGAGTGAAGCGAATGCCTCGGCATTTTCGGGCTTGAGGTTAGCAAGCACGAACTCGCGCTGTGCAGCGGGAGCGAGGGTGGGGAACTCGGGATGGTGAGCGAGCATGTCGTTGAGCTCGGCGATGAGAGCCTTGATGGCGGGGATGAACTCGATGAGTCCTTCGGGAATGAGGACGATACCGAAGTTGTTGCCTGCCTCGGCGCGCTTGGCTACTACCTGGGCGATGTCGTCAACCACCTGGTTGAGTGTGAGGTTCTTTGCCTCAACTTCCTCGCTGATGATGCAGTAGTTGGGCTGGGTTTGGAGAGCACATTCAAGGGCGATGTGAGACGCAGAGCGGCCCATGAGCTTGATGAAGTGCCAGTACTTCTTTGCAGAGTTACAGTCGCGCTCGATGTTACCAATGACTTCGCTGTAAACCTTAGTTGCTGTGTCGAAACCGAATGAAGTTTCGATCTGCTCGTTCTTGAGGTCGCCGTCGATGGTCTTGGGGCAACCGATTACCTGAACGGGTGCGCCCTTTGCCTTGTAGTACTCGGCGAGGACTGCTGCGTTAGTGTTAGAGTCGTCACCACCGATGATAACGAGTGCACTGATGCCGAGCTCGGTAACGATTTCGAGACCCTTCTCGAACTGCTCGGGTTTCTCGAGCTTGGTACGGCCAGAACCGATGATGTCGAAACCGCCGGTGTTGCGATACTCGTCGATGATGTCGGCAGTGAGTTCTACGTAGTTGTGGTCAACGAGACCGCCGGGGCCCATGAGGAAACCATAGAGGCGATTGTCGGGGTTGAGGGCTTTGAGACCGTCGAAGAGACCGCTGATTACATTGTGTCCGCCAGGAGCCTGTCCGCCAGAGAGGATAACGCCGGCATTGAATGCCTTGCCTTGTGCAGCAGCCTCGGCAGCCTTCTCAAATGTGAGTTCGGGAAGACCGTAGGTGTTGGGGAACAGTTCTTTGATTTTCTCTTGGTCGGCTACCGACTGTGTGGGTGCACCCTTAACGGCCTGCACGTTGCTCCACAATGCTGCGGGCAACTTGGGCTGGTAAGCGGCACGTTGCTGTTGAAGTACGCTTTTCTTTACCATTTTGTTATTAAATAATTGTCTATTTTTTTTCCAAGATGCAAAGTTAGTCATTTTTCACGTAAACGCAAATTTTTATCCACGTAAACGCCAATGCTGACGTAAACTTTTTGTAGAGAATCGTTATAGCAATGAATTTAGTTGTGTCTTGTCGCCGGCGATTGTTGTGCGCAAGCGTTCGTCGGTGAGATAGCGGCGTGCTATGGTCTGCAGTTGCTGGGGAGTGATGTTGCGGATGCAGTCGAGTTGTCTGTTGTGGTACTCGGGATAGACACCGAAAAGGATTGTACTTGACACGTAACTTGCTATGTTGTAGGGCGAGTCGTGAGTTTTGGCAGCTGCGCTGAGCATGTGCTGCTTCACTGTGTCAAGTTCATCAAGAGGAATGAGTTCGTCACGCAAGCGTTTCATCTCGTGCTTGATTTCCTTTATCACGTTCCACGTGTGCTGTGTTGCACACTCGCACTGGATGTCGACGCAGCCGTCGTTCTCGATGCCTAACAACGCTGCACCGATGCCATAGGTGTAGCCTTTGTCCTCACGAATGTTGGACATGAGTCGGCTGCCGAAGTATCCGCCGAAAGCCATAACCAGGATGCGTAGCGGAAGATAGTCGGGGTGGTTTCGCTTGACAGCCTCGATGCGCAGGCGTAGTGCCGACTGCATTGCCCCGGGCTTATCGACGATGTCGAGCATGATGGGTGAGGGCGAAATGGTCCATGCGGGGAAGGGTTCCTCTCGGGCTGTGGTTGTCCAAGCCCCGATGGTGCTGTTGATTGTTGCCATCACCTTGTCATCGACCTTGCCTGAAATGATCATGCAGCAGTTGGCAGGATGATAGAAACGATTGTGGAATGCGAGAAGGTCGTCGCGTGTAATACCCATGATGTGGTCGGGCGTGAGGTTCTTGCCTAGGGGGTGGTTATCGCCGTAGTAGAGTTCCTTCATGCGCACTGCCGCAAGGTATTTCACTCGCTGTTGCATCACGCCAAGGTTGCCTGCGAGTCGGCGTTTGAGGGTTTCAAGCGCTTGCTCGGGGAACGAGGGTGAGGTGATGCACTGGAACAGCAACGGCATGGTGTGTGCGAAGTTGTCGTTGAGCGATGTCATGACAACCTCCGACCAGTAGTCGTAACTGTCGCAGGACTTGCGGGCTGCATAGAAGTCAAACATCTCGGCCACTTGCTCGGGCGGCATGCTTGTGTTACCCTCTGTGAGCATGTAGGCTGTGAGGATGGCTTGTCCGGGCAAGTCTTCCATGAACGAACCGCCCTTGAAGTAGATGTTGACACGGTTCATGTCGTCGTCGCCTCCGTTGATTATCCAGCAGGGAATGCCGTTGGGCAGGTGAGTGACTGCTGGGAAATTGAGCGACAAGTCGCCAAATGTGGAAAGTGGCGGTGGTGTAGTGCGGTCGATCATTTCTTGCTTGCTAGTATTGCTGCTGCACGTTCCAAGTCTTCGGGGGTGTCGATTCCCACGGTTTCGATATTGCTGACAGCTGTTTTAATCACATAAGAATTCTCAAGCCATCGCAGTTGTTCAAGTGACTCGGCTAGTTCGAGTGTTGACTGTGGCAACTGGGTGATCTCGTCAAGGACGTGTGCCCTGTAGGCATACATGCCGATGTGAGTGTAGAACTGGTGAGATGACGGCCATTTGTCATGCTCGACGCCTCTTAAATAGGGGATTACCGACCGAGAAAAGTACAGGGCATTCATGTTGCTATCAATCACTACTTTAGGCGAGTTGGGGTTAATCAGTTCCCTAACGGGGCGTGTGGGGTCAAAGGGCCGGATGAGGGTTGCGATGTCGGTGGCCTCGTCGTCAAAGCACGACATGATGGCCTTTATCTGGTCGGGATGTATAAAAGGCTCATCTCCCTGAATGTTGATAATGACATGCTCATTGCCGCCATTGTTGATGTAGGCCTCACGACAACGGTCGGTGCCGCTGCGGTGTGTGCTGCTGGTCATCACAGCCTTGCCTCCAAAGGCCTCTACGGCATCCTTGATGCGTTCGTCGTCGGTGGCAACAATAACGTTATCAAGCACAAGACTGACTTGACGATATACGCGTTCTATCACAGTGATTCCGCCTAGCAGGGCAAGGGGCTTGCCAGGGAAACGCGTCGATGCATACCTGGCAGGGATAATGCCTATGAATTTGAGATTGTTCATAATTTGTTGTGTTTTATTTCACGCAAAGTTATAAAAAAAATGAGAAATAGGAGAACGGTTGGCTTAATTTTATGGCGAGATGTGCAATGTTAATAGAAAATATGTGTTAATTTTAGCGACATCGGTTTCAAAGTGCGTTGCGGTGTTGTTTTTGTGATTGTAAGTATTTATCTTTGTAAAAAAATATCAAGATGAAAAAGACTATAACTACATTGTTGAGCATCGTGTGTGCTTTTAACGTGCATGCTCAAAGCGGTGATGAGTGGAATAACGTGAATGTGACAAGTGTTAACCGGGAGAAGGCTCACACGCTTTCAATACCGTGTGGTGCGGTTAGTGAAGTGCGTTCAGGTTGTCTTGAAAATTCTCCGTGGTTTATCTCGCTCAATGGCACATGGAAGTTCAAATGGGTGCCGCGTCCGGGTGCCGCACCTCAAGGATTTGAAAACGAGGGATATGACGACCGCCAGTGGGACGACATCGCGGTGCCGTCATCGTGGCAGGTGTATGGATTGCGTCACGGCAAGAACTGGGATCGTCCTTTATATAATAATATAGGATATCCATTTACATACGATGAGCAATTCCGCATTAATGTCAAGCCTAATGAGGATTTCACTTATAATAGCACGATGCCATGCCCGGTAGGTTCTTATCGCCGCACATTCGTGTTGCCAGAGTCATGGCAGGGACGTGAGGTTTATGTTCGCTCTAATGGCACTGGACACGGGTATTACTTGTGGATTAACGGTCACATGGTGGGTTATAGCGAGGATTCTTATTTGCCGTCGGAATTCAAGATAACGCCTTATCTGCATGCTGGCGAGAATACCATTGCTGTGCAGGTATATCGTTTCACTGGCGGTTCGCTGGTTGAGGACCAGGACTACTGGCGTCTCACTGGCATACAGCGTGATATCTTCTTGTGGAGCGCTCCTAAAACTCAAATACGTGACTATTTTTTCACTACCGATCTTGATGACAGCTATGTTAACGCGAAGGCAAACCTTGAAGTGACTGTTGCCGGTGAAAAATTCAAGGGAAAACTAACTGCACAGCTCCTAGACGGAGATAAAGTTGTGGCTACTGCTACTAGGCCGGTTAACGCTACTGGAACCTATGATTTCAACTGGGAAGTAATCCAGCCGCGGCTATGGAACGCCGAGGAACCTAATCTGTATGATCTTGCCATTACCTTGACCGACCAAAAAGGCCGTGTGGTTGATTTGAGAGGCAGTAAGGTTGGTTTCCGTGAGGTGGGTGTGCGTAGCGATGGTGCCTTGATGATAAACGGCAAGCGCATTATTTTCCATGGCGTGGACAGGCATGATTTCAGCACTGTGAACGGGCGCATGCTCACCCGTGAAGAGATGGAACAGGACTTCTATGCGATGAAACGACTCAATATTAATGCGGTGCGCACGTCGCATTATCCTAATAACCCTTATTTCTATGACTTGTGCGACAAGTACGGCATGTATGTGCTGGCCGAGGCTAACGTGGAGTGTCATGGCAACTGGGACTTGTCGAAGAACCCTGTGTTTCGACAGATGTTTGTGGAACGTAACGAGAACCATGTGAGATGGATGCGCAATCACGTGAGTATATGCTTGTGGTCGATGGGCAACGAGTGTGGTGGCGGCGAGAATTTCAAGTATGCTCGCGAAGCCATACGCAGCGCAGATACAACTCGCTTGATTCATTATGAAGGTAATAACGAATACGGCGACGTGTCGAGCACAATGTATGCCGACTTGGGCCGCATTGAACGTATAGGTCGTGAACGAATGAACCGAACTAACCCTAAACCCCACATCCAGTGCGAGAACACCCATTCGATGGGTAACTCGATGGGCAACCAACGCGAGTATTACAGGCTCTATGAGAAATATCCTGCGCTTGCAGGTGAGTTTGTGTGGGACTTTAAGGACCAAGGCCTCACTGCAACCTATGGCAGCGACGGAACAGAATATTGGGCCTATGGCGGTGACTTCGGCGATCGTCCGAATGATAACAATTTCTGTTGCAACGGACTTGTTTTGCCTGACCTGACCTTTACTGCCAAATCGATGAATACCAAGAAAATATACCAACCTCTTGACTTTGTGGAAAATCCTGATGTACCGGGCAAGTATGTCATTAAGAGCAAACTCAACTTTGCGTCGAGCAATCACTTGAAGATAAACTACCGCGTTCATTGCGACGGAGAAACATTGTATGGCGGTGACATCACCACCACGATTGCCGCAGGAGATAGTGCCGAAGTCGAGATCCCTATGCCGCAGTATGAAGTGCCAGGAGAATACTTTCTTGATTTCTCTGTTACAAACGCAGAGTCAACTCCGTGGGCACAGGCAGGTTACGAGGTGGCAAGTGAACAATTTGTGCTTAACGCTGTTACAAATCGTGTAATCACGGATAATAACGATAGTCAGCCTTCGGTAACTGATAACGGTAACCTTGTGACAGTATGCGGTGATGATTTTAATGTTGTTTTTAGCAAAGAGGATGGCACATTACTGTCTTATACAGTGGGTGGAAAGAAGGTAATAGATCGCGGTATCAAACTGAACTTGATGAGATTACCCACCGACAATGACGGTAGCAAGACACAGATGTGGGACAAGATGGGCATTAACAAGTTGAGTGTCTCACAGGGAAGTGTAACTTATAAATATGGCAATAAAAAACGTTCAGTTATTATCGATACAAAGGCAGTTTATAATACTCCTGACACAGTTGCTGCCCAAGTTGACATGCGCTATACCATATATGCTGACGGAACTGTTGCTGTCACTTCCACAATCCTGCCTTCAAAGGAAGGCGTGATCATTCCTCGCATGGGCTACCGGCTTGAAATGCCACAGGGCATGGAACAGATGACATGGTTGGGACGTGGACCGTGGGATAGTTATGTTGATCGCAAAGAGAGTGCTTTTGTCGATGTTTACACAAGTACCGTGAGCAAACAGGAGACGCCGTTTGTCAAGCCGCAAGAATGTGGCAACAAGGAAGATGTGAGGTGGATAGCTATTACAGCCAACGATGGAGTGGGTGCTATGTTTATTGCACCGCACCTCATGGCAGCTAGTGCTCATCACTGGCGTGTAGAGGATAATTATTCTAATCGTCGCAATCGACGTGCACATCCTCATCAGGTTGTGAAGTGTGATGAGACTATCGTGACGCTTGACGCAGCAATGCGTGGACTGGGAAACAACAGTTGTGGCCCCGATGTGCTTGACCAGTATGAACTTCGCACTAAATCAACTGAATTTAATTTCATAATCAAGCCGTTGCGAGCAACTATGACTCAACAAGAGATGGCAAAATCAGCCCATAAGTGGTGATTGCAGTAAGAAAATAGACACAGCCCAATAGGCATTTCCATTTGCCTATTGGGCTGTGTTATATTTTGAGGAATTTATTTGGCAAGTGAAACGCCTTCGCCGTAAATCGTTGCAAAGTCGTCTCTCATTGAAATTGTTATCCAACCCTTTTCTTGGCAATTTGCTTTCATTTTAGCTGCTTTGTCAAGATTGCCGCGTTCACGTGTCAAGTCGTCGGCAAGGACACACATTGCCATGCTGGGATGGTCATTCTTTGAGGTTGTAAATTCAAACATACTGAAGTCGCCCGAAGAGTTTCCGAATGCCAAAATGGGTTTGATGCCTATTTCTCTCACCATGGCGTTCACTTTGTTCATTTTTAGGTTTTTCACGTAAAGTTCGCCACGAATCACGTCGTCGGTAGGCTTGAATGTGTAATCCCAACCTTCTTTCTCGCCTTGTGTGGTGGCAGATGTGTGAATGTCTGAACCGATGATGTGGTTGCGGCCAAACGGGAGAACGCCATCGCAATATTCACGGGTCACTTGACGCTCGCTGCCCGATATCACATAAGTTGTAAACCCGTTAGCAACCAGATATCCCACAACCTCGGCCATCGGAATATAGACAGCCTCGCCCCATTGCAGGCCATTCATGCCCTCAACCGGAGCGTTAAGGAAGTTCTTGACATATTCTTGATATTGCTCCTGGGTGAGTCCTGCGAACACTTCGTTTTGCGCGATGGCTTCGGTCCACATCATGTCGCCAGGGACATTGCGGGCATACACGGCACGCTTGATAACTTCGGCATCAGATATTTGCTTTGCGGTGGGGGTGAAAGACGGATCATCAAACACGCGATGCAAGTACATCATCCATTCAAAATAAGACGGAGCGGTCTCGCACACGAGAGTACCGTCGAGGTCAAACACCGCAACTCGCTCATCGGCAGGAACAAAGCCAGCACTCTGAGGATTGGTAACGTCACTGACAAATGTTTTCAGTTGTGCCAACGCAGGACTGCCTTCGCTCCAGTACTTGAAATTGCCATCAGCACCCACGTTGGCGCTGATTTTATAAATTTCATCGCGAGATGCACCATAACTAGGTGACAAACATAGACTCATACCCACTAGGCATGCGATAGAAC
>JAGHSP010000377.1 GCA_018065815.1 Candidatus Sodaliphilus limicaballi
GGCAGTTACTACAACATTACTGCTATTGCAAAAGATGCGTTCATGAACAACACCCGCCTCGTGACAGTTCGCCTGCCCTACGGCGTTAAGTCTATCGGTAGTTTCGCGTTCCAGAACTGTACCAAGCTCACCACGATAAGCGTGCCCAGTTCGGTGGAATCGTTCGGTGAAAGAGCGTTCAGCGGCTGTACATCGTTGAAAAACTACTACAGCGCCCAGTACAACCAGAGCAAAGTGACTTACGGAGCCTATGTTTTCCCTAATAACTCGGGCATGAAAGCCTATTTCCCCAACATCACAATCGTTACCGACCCTCGCCTGTCGATGTTCACCATCGAAAACAGCGTAGAAGCCTACGACATGTACATGGTCGACGGTACCGTTTCGGTTGTTGACGTGCCCGCTTCCACAGCGGGAGCCAACCACAAGTGTATGGTCGTGGGATTCAATCCCAATGCCACGTTAGTGAGAGACGGCGCATACGTCCCCACCAACGCAATATCTTCGCCCGCGGGATATGACCACAAGTTTGAATACACATCCATTGCCAACCGCGCATTCTACAAGTCAAACGCAACCAAGATTGACCTTACCAATCTCACAAGCGTCACTGTCATTTATGCCCAGGCATTCCAGGAATGTGCTGCAAGCGAGATCACCCTGCCCAAGAACTGTACCGAGATAGGCAACTACGCCTTCCAGGGTTGTTCAAAACTCAAGACAATCAAAGTAGCAGAAGGTAACACTGCACTTCGCGTATATGATGGCATCCTCTACGGCAAGGACGAAGTGATATGTGCTCCCATGTTATCGTCAACCGTTATCGCAAGGTTGCTACCTGTTTCAACAATTCGCTCTTACGCATTTGAACACCTGGGCAATCTTATAGACATACATCTTCCTTACGGTGTTAAGACTATTGAGAGCCGTGCTTTTGTAAACACGACACTGCATTCGCTCATAATCCCATCATCGGTAACCACATTTGGCACCAACTGGATGTATGATTGCAAGTTTGGTATAAATTCGGCTTATTTTATACTCAATCAATCTGCTGACAACATCTCGGGCACTACAAGCGGCAACACCTGGATTAGTCATCTATATGGTTCTACAACGAACTTGTATGTACCCCGTGAGGCAGCAAGCGCTTACAAGAAAAACTCTTCATGGGCACGATTTAACATCAATCCCGATTACACATGTGCTTACGATTTTCGTGATAACGATTTTAACCATTACACTGTCACCAGCAACCAACCCACAACCATAAACGGAACTTATTATGACGGCACAGTAATGGCAGTGCACGGATCTGGTGAGGGAGTTCGCAAATTAACCAGTCGCAGTTTAGACCATGTATATGACAACAACAAGAATTATGCAGTGACCCGCATCGACGCTGACACTTACCGTGGCTATTCAGTAGAAGACCTCACGCTTGGCAACACCGTGTCATCGTTTGCCACCGATGCGCTGTCAAATGCAGCAAACCTCAAAAATGTGACACTGCTTAACACCGGTAGCGTGCGCTGGGACGGCAAGTTCTTTGGCAACAACGCCTCTGGATTCACCTTCTGGGTAAGAAACGATGCGTTCAACGGTTTCTACACCTCGGCACTCAAGAACTGGGATATGGGCGGAGGCAAGTCAGGTATCGACTTCCTGGCTCCCTATATCCAGAGCACATATGATAACACCACATTCTCATGCGCAGTTCCCGTGACATTCAACGGTAGCGGTCTCAATGCCTATTATGTGACAAGCGGTATAGGCAACACACTAGTCAACTCTAGGATCATAAATGTAGCGGCTGGTACTGGTGTTGTGGCAACCGGAATCCAAAATGTGAAATCTATCGCCTGCCCCGCGTGACAAGCGGCAGCAACCCACTTCGCAACCTGCTGGTAGGCGTTCCTGGCACCATGGTTGATGTGTATGGCGAGAGCGGAGGTTACATCTGGAACCCCAGCAGCAAGAAGTTCGTCCGCCCCAGGCACAGCGGCAACTATGCTCTCTCGGGCTCCAGCTACCTCAAGATTCCCAGTGCACTGCAAGAAGGCTACAATGAGTACTTCCTCGACCTGTGGCCCGCTCCCGACGGCAAGAAGGGCGACGTGAATGGTGACGGCGTGGTGGATATCACCGATGCTAACATCCTCATCA
>JAGHSP010000134.1 GCA_018065815.1 Candidatus Sodaliphilus limicaballi
CCAGGAGGCTTACCGAATCTCGGGCTGGCGTAACATAGGAGGCCAACTGACCACAGCCAAGATGCTTGACGAAGTGACACCCGAGGGAGTCTGCATCCTAGGCGGCTCCATGGATGGGCATTGTTTCTGGGTAAACAGCAACTGCTTGAAGTTGATAGAAGAATCAGATCCCCATTTCTTTGACAAATACACACCCGTGGAAGTGCCAAAAGACAGTAATGGCCTCCCCACAGGCTATTTCTCGGAGAGTGCTGCCAACGACATCCAGAAGCTGATACCTGTCAGCATGGAGGCTGCTAAGAAGTCTATTCTTGCCTGGCAGCAATTTGCCTTCAAGCATGGTTTGGTAGCGGCAACCGAGGCTGGCGTGAATCTGGCAGGCACATTTGCCGATGCTTATTCACAACTTGCCAAGGAGAGAAAACTGCAGTTCCGCACCCGTGCCTTCTGGAACGTAGTGATGGACCAAGCCAGCGAGGAGACAGTGACAATGGTTGATCGCATGACAAAGGAACAGAACGGCGAGTACTACAAGGTAGTGGGATTGAAGATATTCATTGACGGCGTGGTAGAGAGCCACACTGCTCTGCTCACTAGTGCGTATGAAGACCGGAAAGATACTTGCGGCTTGGACCGCTACAAAGACTCGACCGGCGATCCCGATGCCACGTTAAAGAAACTGGTGCTGGCAGCCCATCGGCACGGCCTTCCCACCCACACCCATACCATCGGCGACGGTGCTGTGAAGAAAATGCTAGATGCTATCGAGTATGCCAAGAACACCACTGGCGACTATTCTATACGCGACATGCTCGCTCACATCGAGATTATCCGTCAGCAAGACATCAAGCGCTTTGCGCAACTCAACGTGTCGGCTATCGTGTCAGCCTTGTGGAGTCCCAAGAATGCCATCACACCTTTCGGTGAAGAACTAGGATATCTGGGAGAGCGTGCTACTACCAACTATCAGGTCATGAACTCATTCGTGAAGATGGGCGTGAACTGTGCTCAGCACTCCGACTATCCCGTAAGCCAGGCATTCGGAATCCCTCGCGCTATCTATTGCGGTGTCACACGACAACTCCCTGGCGGCGGAAAGGACACAGAGCGTCTGGCCGAGGAAGCGGTAACACGATTGGAAATGCTCAAGGAAATGACCATCAACGTGGCAAAACTGTGGAGAGAAGAGAATCACATGGGTTCGCTCACTCCTGGAAAGATTGCTAACTATGTGGTATTTGATTGCGATTTCATCGACGATGACGTAGAGAAGATACCGGGTGCCGTCGTGCAGCAGGTCGTTGTCGATGGCAATGAAGTTTATCATGTATAAAAAGATAATTCTTATAACATAAACTACTACGAAACAGATTTGTAATGTAATTTCACTGCTGGCAATAGTGTTGTTGGGCAGTTGTCAGACTAAAACCAGCGAAACAGAAGTGGGTAAGCCGGTCAAGATTGCCGATTACCTGTGGGAAATCACCGTCGATGACTATTGCGACACCATTCCCAACTGCCTCATCAGCCACATAGGCAAAGAGTTCGGATGCTCGGCTGTGCGCAACGGCAACTATTACGGACGCAACCTTGACTTCTTCATCAGCGAGTACACAGAGTTTATCATTCACGTTCCTGCTAAGGAAGGCCGCCATGCTTCTATAGGAGTGGGACGTCTTGAAAACGCAACCGACAAGGACGTAGAAAAAGGCCTCGACAAGAAACAGCTCGACATACTGCCATGGGGCATGTTTGATGGCATCAACGATGCAGGACTCTTCTGCAATATGAACGTAACCCCTTATGCCGACGGAGGTGACAACCCCGGCACCAACCCCGGCAAGCCTGACCTTTACAGCTCATTCCTGGTGCGTGCCTTGCTCGACAACTGCGGCAGCGTGGACGAGGCGATTGAGTATATCAACAACCACAATATCATAGGCAAGAACATGGGTGGCTTCAACCTCCATTTCATGATAGGCGATCCCGAGAAGAACGTCGTAGTGGAGTTTATCAACAACCAGCCCGTAGTTAAGGAGCAGTACATCATGACAAACTTCTATGTCAACATGGATCACAAGACACCTGGTGCCGACGGCGTGGAGCGTTACGACATCCTCAATGCCAACTATGCCGAGGGCGGCAAGTCAATGGAAGGAATGCATAACCTCATGAAGCGCGTGCGTTTCTCCCTGGCCTATGACCCAGACGTGACCCCCTTCTGGAAGTCGGAGTTCCACGAGAATGGCCGCTTCGCATGGGATGCTCCACTTGATTCGGTGCTTGCTGCACCAGGCGTACAGAGCCAGATCGCTAACTTCAAACATTACAAAGAGACTGGCGAGTATAAGCCTGAATGGAAATTGTGGTTCACTACCCACACCAGCACCTACGACATCAAGGACCGCAAGCTGTGGATCACAATCCGCGAGAACTATGACACGCACTACGAGTTCTCTCTCAACTAAAAGAATATAGTTCCGTTTATTTGACTAACGAGGAATCCACTCTCTCACTATCTTTGAAGTGGGAGAGTGGATTGTATTTTCCCATACCGAATACGAAACCAGCGACTTAATCTGTGCTACTGAGAATCAGAATCCATGGCCGAATTGAAATATTTCTGTTTCAACACGATGGCAAACTGATTAAGAATTTCTTCCCTATAAGTAGGCGATGCATTATCATAACGAGTAATCCAGGGAGATACAAATTCCCACTGAATTTTCCCTAAATCAAGAATATCTGTATCAAGACCATCATTTGAATTGTTAAAACCAAAATAATTTTTCTGCTCATTTTGAATGAACATTCTCCATGCTACATTTCTATTATGCGGTTGATAATCTCCCTCCTGAATGGTTATTGACTTATAATTAAGAACACGTTCACAGAATTTTGGGAAATAAAGAAAAAAATCTGATGTTTTTTCCATGTTTTTTTATTTAAATACACAATTGTCGGGTTGAGTACCCGTCTTTTACTTTATTCTTGTTGCCGGTCCTAAGTACCGTTTCACCATGTCGTTGATTTCGTTGCTTGGTGCCTTGTAAAAAATCTCACTTGTAGTAGCCCTCAATCATCCTCGTCTTCGAAATACCCCATTCCTGCACAACAATCACAGTAACGCATAATTCATCGCTTCGTAAGGAAGTAGGAGAGCGGAGAATGAATTCTTCACTTACCACCCATACCCCATAATTCCAATCATCCATGTTAGTAAAAGCATACAGCGCAGCAGTTAATGGCCTTGAGGTCACGACAGTGACGGTAGAGGGGCTGCTATGCGCTGCTGGATTACCGTTAAGAGCCGTTGTTGGAATAAGTTTGGCGGCTTTGTAGAGGAAAAAGGACATGATGCCCCGCTCTCAATCGTTACTCTTAATGGAAATTTCGCTTGGGATACCTCTGACATGACACCACACGAAATCGCCGAGGAAAAGTAATGGTTTACTTGGTAGTGAGGACAACGATATAGTCGGCTTTGTCCTTGTGTGGGTTGAGGGTGAGTACATAACCCTCGGAAGTCTTCTTGCACTCCACTTTGGCGCTGGTCTCAAACTCTACAGCACTTTTTACCTTGCACTGCAGTGGCAGGGTGACTGAGGTGGCTTCATGGTCGGTCACATGGACGTATAACTGGTCGCCCTTGCGTGTGGTTGCGCCCCAGTCCTGAGGTTTGATGTCGCCGGCTTTTGTGCCCTTGATGGTTGATCCATACTGGCGCATCCACTCGCCCAGTTCCTTGAGGCGAGAGAGGGCAGTGGCGGGCAGTTCGCCGTTGGGCTGCGGGCCTATGTTCATGAGCAGGTTGGCTCCGTGGCCCGAGGTGCGCACCAACAGTGCAACTATCTGGTCCAGGCTCTTGTAGTTCTGGTCGGCTATCTTGTAGCCCCACATGCCGTTCATTGTGGTGCAGGTCTCAAGCGGGTTCTTGGCGCTTATCTGCATGCCTTCCTGTACCCATCCCGTGGTGTTCTCGCCGGGAAGGTCACGCTCAAATATCTGGATGTCCTCGCCGGGGATGACGCTGCCGTGGTGGTTGTTGCCAACGAGGCAACCGGGCTGCAGCTTGTGGATGAGGGCATATTGCTCGTCGAGACGCCAGTCAAACGGTGTCTTGTCCTCGTCGTGGTCCCACATGCCGTCGAACCATATCGCGCCTATCTCGCCATAGCGGGTGAGCAGCTCGGTGAGCTGTGCGTTCATGAATTTGAAGTAGTGGTCATAGTCGGCCCGGGTCGAGTCCTTGCCGCACTTTTTGCCGGTGCGCCCCATGGGGTAGTCCTCGCGGCCCCAGTCCAGGTGGCTGTAATAGAGGTGAAGGCGCAGATCCTCGTCGTGGCATGCATCGGCCAGCTGGCGGATGATGTCGCGTTTATAGGGCGTGGCGTCGACGATGTTGTAGTCGCTCACGTCGGTCTTCCACATGCTGAAGCCTTCGTGATGGCGCGATGTGAAGGTCACATAGCCTGCACCAGCGTCCTTGAATGCCTTGACCCACTCGCGGGCGTTGAAGTGGTGGGGGTAGAAGGCGTCGGCCACCTTGCTGTACTCGTCGAGCGTGATGCCTGCGTTCTGCATGTACCATTCGCCCTGGGCAAAGGTGCTGTAAAGGCCCCAGTGGATGAAGATGCCCAGGCGGCACTCGTCAAACTCGGTGCGCGACTTGATGTTCTCCTCGCTGGGAACGTATCCCGGCTGAGCCTGCACCGCTGTGCCTCCGAGCATACCCGCAAGCGCAGCTACAATCATTATCGTTTTTCTCATCATATAATTTAAAATTTTGTTGTAGAACTACAAAGGTAAGAATTTTTTTTTATTATTAGTGTCCGGTAAATCCGAAAAATTCTTTGAGGATTTCCTTGGTGGCGGGATTATTGAGGGTGTTCATTGAATAGGACTTCTACCGAACATTATTACTGCTGGCTGCTTTTTGTGGCTGGCAGTTTTCGGTTCGCCCAGCATGAACGTATTCTAACGGGTGCAAGTCCCCAAGCCGCCCTAACAGTGGGAAGGTTATAGCCGAAGGCAAGGGTGTCCACCGCGAGGTGGAATCTGAAGGAAGCCGTAGGCAAACATCTGCCCCGACGTACAGAAACTTGATACCAAGGCTTACGAGAGTGGATAAGTCTGCAACACAAGACAAAGTCCTATAGCTGTTCGGAAACTCTCAGAGTAAATCAAGCGGGTATAAGA
>JAGHSP010000364.1 GCA_018065815.1 Candidatus Sodaliphilus limicaballi
CAATATACTATTAATATGAGAAAAATTCTACTTACTATCCTTGGTGGCGTGGCGTTGGTTGCTGGCGCTCAGCAGGTGACGGTGGTGGAGCACAAGCAACTGCTCAAGGACGTTGAGGGACCAGCGTTTTACCCCGTTTTGAGTGCCGATGGCTCCAAGATGCTTTACTCTACTATTCAGAATCCCGGATTGAAACTTTATGACTTTACTGATGATGTGACCGTGCGCATCAGTGATGCAGCCGGCGTGGGACAAGATGCATTCTTCGGCGGCGACGGAAAGGTATATTATGTTACAGCAGAACGCCGTGACGACAATATGCTCTACCGCACCGGTTATTCTTATGACGTCAAGTCTTGCCGCAATGAGGTTGTGCTTGAGGCACAGCATGGGGCAGTGTTGCCCATGAAGGCGACTCGTGGCGTGGCTCTGAAAGCGCAGTCTCGCACATTTGCTTCGAGCAGCAAGATAGGCACCGCAGTCTATACCGAAGGTGCTACTGTTCATGTGACAGTTAATGGCAAGGACCGCTCGTTCTCTCCTGTGGAGTCGGTGGGCTACCTGTGGTCGTCGCTGTCGCCCGACGGCAGCCGTGTGGCATTTTTCGCCGCAGGCAAGGGCATCGTGGTGATGGACCTTGAAGGAAATGTGATCAAGATGCTGGGCAACTATGAGATGCCCTCTTGGCTCAACAACGACTATATCGTGGCACAGAACACCAAGGACGACGGTCACCAGTTCACATCGTCGCAAATCATGCTTCTCAAGGCCGATGGTTCGTTCAAGCACGAACTCACAAAACCCTCATCAATGTCAATGCAACCCAGCGCAGCCGCAGGCAAAGTGGTATATAGCTCTATCGACGGATTGCTTTACATGATGCAAATTAACATTACAGAATAACTCAAAACTGCAACAGCTCTATGAAAAAGACTAAAACTACATCGATTCTTGTGCTGCTGGCTGCAGTACTGGGAATAAACAACGCGGCGGCTCAAAAGACGCCCATCGTCTATATCAACCCTGGCCATGGCGGTCACACCAGCAATGACCGCAATGTGGTGGTACCTGGCCATGTGGCAGGTGATACCACCGGTTTCTGGGAGTCAAACGCTAGCCTCAAGAAAGGTTTTGCCCTGCAAGAGGTGCTTAAAAAGAAAGGCTACAAGACGGCAATCTCACGTGTGCGCAATGAGGAAGAGGATGACTTGAATCTCTCTACAATCGTAGCACTGTGCAACGCTACCGGCGCCGACGTGTTCTTCTCGCTGCACAGCAATGCCACTGGTGCCGGCGATGGTTACCGCATCAACTTCCCGCTGGGCCTCTACCGTGGCTACACCGGTCAGCCCATCGTGGAGCATAGCGATGAACTCACTGCAATCTTACAGCCGTTCCTCTATGCCAACAAGGCCACAGTGTGGACCTCTAACTATGCTATCTATGGCGACTGGACTTTCTACCCCGACTGGAATAACCAGGGTCTGGGCGTGCTGCGCGGCAACAAATCGGTCGCGATGCTTCAGGAGGGTTCGTTCCATGACTATATTCCTGAGGCACAGCGCCTGAATAACGACGGCTATTGCTGGGTGGAAGGCTACAACGTTGCCCTTGCCACCGACAAATACTTTGGTCGCGAGAGCGTGCTCAACACGGGTATCCTGACAGGCTGCCTGCGTGATGACCGCATCCTGCGCACCAACACATTTGTGATGCACGGCGTGGATGTGCGCGAGTCGATCAACAACGCCACTGTGCGCCTGCTTGATGCTAGTGGCAACGAAGTGGCCCGCACCACAACCGATAACGAGAACAACGGTATCTATACCTTCAAGTATGTCACTCCCGGCACTTACACCGTCGAAGCTAGCGAGGCCGAGCACTTCACCGTGTCGAAGCAGGTTGAGGTGCCAGAAGGCGCTCCCGTCTATTGTAACTTCGATATGAAACGCCAGCGTCTCACACCTCCCGAGGTTGTTTCTTACAGCCCTGTGTGGAACGACGGCGATGCTCCCGTGCTGTGCAACGAACCCATAGTCATCAACTTCAACTGGGACATGGACGTGGCATCGACCGAAGCAGCATTCAGCATCACCCCCGCAGTTGACGGCACATTCACTTGGGAGGACACCAACTACCGCATGATTTTCACTCCCAACGATGCCTACGACATCAACACCGAATACACTGTGACCATCGGCAAGAGCGCGCAGCATGGCGGCGGCACTCCCATGGAAAAAGACTTCTCGCTCAAGTTCAAGACCCAGGAACGCAACCACCTGGATCCCATCGCTATCTTCCCCAAGGAGGGCGATCCAGTGCACTATCAGAGCGTGAACGTAGAACTCCGTGCCGACTCATTGCTTCGCTCGCTCAACCTCTACACTTATTTCCATGTTCTTGACAAGGACGGCAACGAGGTGGGCGTCAATAAGCGCAGTCTCAAGAACAACAAGAAGGGCGACGCCTACGGTTACATTCGCATACCTCTCACCGGTAGCCTCAACGTGGGTGAAACTTATACCCTCAACATCGACCGCGACGTGTGTGACACAGTGGGCATCCACTTGACTGCTCCCATCAGCTACAAGTTCACTGCTGTTGACGCTGCTGTTCAGCCCGAAGGCGTTGAACTGGTGAAGGCTATCGAGACTGCCGACGTGATGAAGGTTGACGGTATCTTCTCATCGGCTGCACTCACAGCATCAACTACCAAGATACTCGGCACTAAATCGCTGCAGCTCAAGTATGCATTCGGCGACATGGACGACCAGGAGATCGACCTCAACTTTGCCGAGGTTCCCGAGACTGTTCTGGCAGGCTGTGACACGCTCTACGTTGAGCTGTGGGGCGACCTTAGCTGCAATGACATTGCGGCAGTTCTTGAGCCCGTTACCTCTGGCGCAGCCATAGAGGTGCCCATGGGCAAGCTCGATTTCCACGGCTGGCGCAATGTGTGCGTGCCTGTTAACCTTGACAAGGGTGATTACAAGCTTAAAGGCTTGAAGCTCACTTGTGACAAGGCTAATGTGATGGGCAAGAGCGGCACACTCCTTGTTGACGATATCAACATGAAGCGTGGCGAGTATTCAGGCATAGAAAATATGACACTTGATGGCGTGACCGTGGGTCCCAACCCCGCCAGCGACTACCTCGTTGCTGCTGCCGACCATTACATCCAGGCAGTGGAACTCTACGACCTGCAAGGCAAGCTCATGGTGCGCAACGCTGCTAACTACATCAACGTGAGCGGAATTGCAAGCGGTGCCTACGTGATGAAGGTCTATGTAAACGGCCTTGCATCAACACATAAGGTACTTGTAAAGCATTGATAAACGTTTGTCCCGGGTAATCCTAACTATGGATTACTCGGGATAATTATAATTGTTATAATTGATAAAAACAAGATTAGATGAAGAAATTTTTGAATTTCCTTGCTGCGGTTATTACCGTGATTGCTCCCATTGCGGCTCATGCCGAATCGCTTGAAGTCACAAGCGAGAAACTCTATACCGGCACATCGGTTGCTAAAGGCACAACGGTGGAGTATGTGAAATACACTGTCACAGCTACTGACCTTCAAACTCCCGTATATATCTATATGACCGGGTCACAAGGCCGCATGTTCGGGTTAAATGTCGAGCAGATACCTGTGGGCACCAGCACTACCGACGTGATTGTGAGCTATACCCCGACAGCGGTGGGCAAGCACACCGGACGCATCAACTTTGAGAGCAGCAATGCCGAGCTCAACTGCGGCTATGCTATCAACGGCGTGTGCATCGACCCTGCCAATCCGCCCACAATAACTATTGATGCCAGCAGCCTTGTTCCCTTTGCGTGCAAGGCAGGCGAACGCCAGCAGCAGAGCATCAAGGTCATTACCAAGGGTTTGCCCGACTATGGTGCGCTCAAGGTTGACGGTAAATCGCCCGGCAACTTCCTCATCAGCAACACGATGCTCATGAAGGACGGCACTGCTACAATCACTATCACCTTCACCCCCAAGGTCAACGGCACTTACAACGAAAGCATCACCGCCAGCGCGCTTGAAGCGACTCCTGTGACTATCAACATCACTGGTACAGCAGGTGACGGCGGAGATGACCCCGAGGCAAAAGAAGGAGACGAGTTGCCACTAGTCACAGACAATGCGCTGGTGCAGTACAGCACTTCGTTTGATGGCGTGGCACGCAATAAACCCCTTGCAGTGGAAGGCTGGAAAAACCTTGCGATGACCGGTACCCGCGCATGGTGGGGCTATGGATTCGAGGTGGAGACCGCCAATCCCGAGGTTACCGAAACCGACTACTGCGCCAAGGTGACATGCTATGACAGCAAGGTGCCTGCTGGTGCTGCCAAGGAATGCTCAATGCTTCTCGTGAGCCCCGCACTCAACTTTAAGGATGCAGTGAGCAAGGAAGTTACATTCCGCCTGATGGGCCAGTTCCTTACCAACGACGACAGCTATCTCATGGAGGTGTGCTACATCGACATGGCCGACGGTTCGCTCTACATCCAGCCCATCGAGATGCAGATACCCTGCACCGCCGACGAGAGCGGCACATGGTATCCTTATGTCCTTGATTTCACGGGCCAGGAGGTGGCCGATACATTCTTCATCGGTTTCCGCTTCACCGCGCCGCGTGGCATCGATTGCTCGGCAACTTACTATATCGATGATTTCACTTGGAGCAAGGGAGACGCCCCTGTTGCCAAGGGTGACGTGAACGGTGACGGTGCAGTGGATGTGGCCGACGTGAATGCTTGCATTAACGTGGTCCTGGGTCTGGACGATGCCAGCAGATACAATGGCCGCAGCGACATCAACGGTGACGGCGCTAACGACGTGGCCGACGTGAATGCGATAATTAATCTCGTGCTGGGACTGTAAAGATAGGACCTTTTGAGGCTGCATAATATAAGGTGTGCCGTGGTGGGGTGTTACTCATCACGGCACATCTTTTTGTTATTTTTTGTGATTAAGTGGCATGTGGTATTTATTAAGTATCAGGCGTATGGGAAAATTTTTTAGTTAAAAATATAAAAAAGCATTGTGTATAATTCGGGCGTGTGCTAACTTTGCCGAAAATTTTGTGCCAAGTCTAAACTGAATTTGAAAGAAAATTAGTTATTGCTGGTATTTTAGAAATTTCAAGTTTTTATTTTATGAGTAAGTTACGAATTGCATTTGTGCTCGTAATGAGTTTAATGCTTATCCCTGTGTGTGCGGCCGAGTATGCTGGCAGCGACCCTATGCAGGGAGGAGAGTTTTATGTGATGAACAAGGGCAAAGGCACCTGGTTAGGCAGGGGTTTGCTCGATGGAGCCAATGCCGCGCCTCAACTGTGGGAGGTTACTCTTGTTGAGGGTGGTTACAATGTGAAGCAGGCCGGTGCAGAGAAGTATGTCAGCATCACTGACAATCTTACCGAGACCAACCTTTTCGGTGTGAAATATACCACCACTATCACTGCAAGCGACGATGCCGACGTGCCGTCAACGTTGATCCTGGCAGGAACTCCGTCCGATGGTTACAGCATGGCGGTGCCCAATCTGTACAAGAAGGTAACTGTGAGCAGCTCAAAGCCCTCGCGTGACGTTACCTATTACTTCGGATTCAACAAGACGCTCGGAACCAAGGAGGCAGTGACAGCCGTTGATGATAATTCGACATGGATATTTGTGAGCAAGAGCGACTATGACCTTGCCAATGCCGTTGATCCCAAGCTGGAGAGCAATCTTGCTCCCACGCTCATCCAGGGCGACGTGATAGAGAACGCTTTCACTACCGATCCCGCGGGCGTTGTTCCCACATTTGCCCCAGAGGGCATCTTGGCCTACGACAACGGTACCGTGACCGCAGTGGCACAGGGATCGACCACGATCACCCTTGCCGTGGCCGAAGGTTACTATAACGGCAAGTACTACCACGCTGGCTCGCGCACGTTTGACGTATCGGTGATCAACCTAGATGTGTTGAAGGATGCTATCGCCGACGGCAAGGCAAAGTTGGCACAGCTGAACCAAAACCGTGGTTTCCTTGCCGGCATGTATGCTCCTGCAAGCATTGCGCCCCTTGCAAAGGCCATTGAAGACGCCGAGACACTTCTCACCAATATAGGCAATGATGTATCGACCTACCTCAACGAGGAGGCCATCAACGATGCCATCAATGCGATAAACAACTTCACCTGCACAGCCAATGAGGTTGAAATCAATGCCATTGCCAATCCCGCAGGCGAACTAGCCCAGGGCGAGGCCGTGACAATGGGTGGCACAGGCGCGCTAGCAATGCCGTTGCAGGGCAACACCCTATATAAGTTAACGGTAGATTACACCGGCGGCGAACTGGGACTTAATTTAAAGAACGACGGCAAGTCAATACTCAAAGTGAACACTGCCAACCAAAGCCTCATCGAGGAAGAAAATGCTGCCAAGCACTTTGAACAGATGTTCTTCACCACTACCCAGGCCGACTACACGCTTGATGTGGAGGCGTTAAGCGACTCGGTGAAGTATAACATCACCCTTTTCACTGCTCCCACAGTGGGCGACGAGATGAAGGGTACAGACCTGTCGCAAGTAGAGGAGAGCACCGAGGTGTTTGTCTATAACATGGCTACCGGCTTGTTCCTTAACAACAAGAACACCTGCGATGGCGGCATGCCCACGATGTGGACACTCACCCGCAATGCCGAGACCAACACATGGACAATCACCAACAATGACAAGGCAGTGGGTGTGAACCTGATCATCCCCTCAACATCAATCACAATTCCTATTCCCATCCTGGGCGACCAGACCCTTGGCGGATACTCGTCGAACGTGCCCGATAGCGTTGCTGTGGTGTCGAATGCTGCCGAAGCATCTCAATTCACCATTCAAGGCACAGCCGATGGCTATACCATCGCGAACACAACCGAATGGGAATACTTCAACTTTGCCGACGTCAATCTGTCGAATATCATGAACCTGATAAGCAATGGCGGATTCCCTGCGTCTTACACCTCATACCTCTATACAGGCGAACCTGTGGATGGTGCGAGCGCACTCCTTGCCGGCGAGTACCCGTCGATGTATAACGCCCGCTGGAAGTTTGTTTCCCGCGAGGAATATGAGCAGACCGTTGCTTATCGCAATCAGGTGATAGAGGCCCTCAAGAAGACCCTAGCCGAGAGCCAGGAGTCAATCAAGGGCATCCAGAACTCTGCGTTGCGCAAAGGTATAGCAAACGCTATGATGGCCAAGGCCGCAGTGCTCAATGGCATTGTGCAGACACCCATCGTCAACCAGTTTATCGCTCCCGCTACAAGCGAGCTGGTGAAGGCAATCGATGAGTGTGAGGCTGCTGTAGAGTATGCAAAGGTCAACAGCATGTATTATGTTGCTTGCAAGGAAGGCATTAACAACATGTCAAACCTGAGCAGCGGCGTGTTTGTCAAAGGTATTGTTCTTGCCGCCAACACCGAGCTTGAACTGTGCTTATCGACCACAGCAATGGATGCAGCGATGCTCGCCCTGCGTGCAAGCGCTACCCTGTATGCCCAGACCGTAGAGACATGGGCTATGGGCCAGGACTTCACCGGATTCGTTGGTAACAACTCATTCTCTACCGGAGGCATAGACAAGTGGTTGCCACTCAGTGCCCAGCAGCTTGCCGGACTAGTTCCCTCGATTAAGGATATCATGGACAAGCTGCCCATCACTGCCGAGCCTTCGGCAACAGTAGTAGATGGACATCTGGAGTCTAACTCCGCTGTAATGCAAGCAGTAGTAGCTCTGCCCGAGGGCCGTTACCGTCTCTCGGCACAGATGGCAACAAGCGCGCTCAACGATGCTAGCCTCTATGCTCTCATTGTTGATGGCGGCGACTTGATTGACAATATCAAGGACGTTGCAAGCAGTCTGGACCTGTCGTTTGAAGACGTGTTCAAACTTGCAGAGGCAATTATCAAAGGCGGCTCAATAACCGACATCATCAAGGAAGTGAGCGGAAGCATCAACATTGATGCTGACGCCCTCATGAAGATCGTTGCCGATGCAATTCAGGGCAATGCCAAGAAGGTTAATGTGAACGCCGTTAAGGGCGAGGGCGCCGACAAGTTTGTGGAGAACAACCTTGAGTTTGAGATTGACAGCAGATCAATCTTGCTGATAGGCACAAGCGCCCAGGTCTCACTGGCATCGGACATCATCCCCGATGGCTTGTTTGACGGCTTAACAGCCCTTCTGGGTACAGCCAACTACAAGGCCGATGACGTGCGTCTCACCTACGTGAGAAATCTGTGGGACGTTAACCTGGACGGTAGCCTTGATGTTGTCGATGTCACCGACGTGCTCAATGTGGTTCTAGGCGTTGACGATGCAAACAAGTATGAAGGCCGTGCCGACGTGAACAAGAACAATAAAATTGACGTTGATGATATCAATGTATTAATTAACAAGGTTTTGCGTAAATAATAGACACTACGGTAATAATCGTGAAATCACGGGCCGCTATCTCCCCGAAACAGGTGAGGATGGCGGCCTTTTTTCTGAAT
>JAGHSP010000218.1 GCA_018065815.1 Candidatus Sodaliphilus limicaballi
GGTCTACACCTTGTCGAGGGCGGTGCGGGGGGATTGTGAGGTGCGCCATGCCGTGGGGGTGAGGCCGGTGAGTTGCTTGAACTGGGTGGACATGTGTGCCACGCTGCTATATCCCAGCCGGTAGGCTATCTCGCTCACGGTGAGTTCGCCATAGGTGAGAAGTTCCTTGATGCGCTCCACCTTGTGTGTGATGAAGTATTTCTCGACGGTGCGGCCCTCGTGGGCGCTGAATATAGCTGCGAGCTGCTTATACTCCATTCCCAGCAGCCGGGGCAGTTCGACCGACAGCTTGTGATTTTTCCCGTCGTCACGGCGAGCAAGGTCGATGAGCGACGCCTTGATGCGCTCCACCATCGCATCCTCGCGGTCGTGAAGCAGCTCGAAACCGACGGCAAGCAGACGAGTCTCCAAGTCCCGAACTACGTCAGGGGCAAGTTCCCCATCGGTCTCCACCACGCCCATGCCGACACGTGTAGCACTGATGCCCGCCTCGTTAAGGATAGCAGCCACAGTCATCACGCATCGCTGGCACACCATGTTTTTTATGTTCAGAATCATGAGAGTAGCACGTTTTTACACTGCAAAGTTACTATTATTTTAACGAAACCACAACCCCTGGCATCTCTTTCACAATTACACGCTTATATTTTCCGGGGTTAAAATTATCAGCTGCAGTAACAATTCTATTGGTAGTTTGAAATATATTGTGTAACTTTGGAGGAACAATAAAAACGCAGAAAAAACACAAGAAGATATATAATCATGTGCATAAAAAAAATAACACCGTTCGTTACAGCCGTGCTTATGGCCTTTGCGGCCTGCGCAGGCAATGTTGAGGTAACCCGTGGTAGTGTAACCGTGCGTCTAGACGGCGACAAGTCAGGGCAACCGCGACTAGTGCGGCTACAGGTATTAGGCGACAAGATTGTGCGCGTGAGCGCTACGCCCGAGAAGACCTTTGCCGACGCACCGAGCCTCGTTGTGATTCCGCAGCCGCCCTACTCCCGCAGCGACATCAGGGAAGACGCTAACGAGGTGGTCATCAGCACACCGAGTGTGCGCGCCTATGTGAACAAACAAACTGGCGAGGTGCGCTTCACTGATGCACAAGGCAAACTCTATGTCGAGGAGAACCATGGCTGCGGCAAGACGTTTGAGCCATTCCGCGCATCACAGACCACAGCCACTGATGATTGTTACGTCCTTGGCCTTATGAGAACAAGTTCTCAACGCCCAATCCTGCAACAATCATCACCCTGCGGGACCTATTGCTCTAATCCAATACTCTCTGGGGAAAAGTCGCAAACATGAGGTTTTCTCAAGCAAAAAACGCCGGTTTCCTAAAAAAAATCTGTGTATTTGCTTTTGTGTTTGTTTTTTATTAACTTTGTGACCGTTGACTCGTGTCTCGACTAAAATTAATCACATAAAATCTATAAG
>JAGHSP010000254.1 GCA_018065815.1 Candidatus Sodaliphilus limicaballi
CCCCACCCCATAGTCACGAGGCCTCTGACTTCGGTATAAGAGAGAGGCTGAACGCTGACCATCCCGGACTTTCCCTCACCATCCCTGACCATCTCTCACTATTCCTCAGTATCCCTCACCATCCCTCACCATCCCTCACCATCCCTCTGTGACCTCAAAACTTTCTACTCTCAATGTTGCCACTTTGACTTTTTTTGATTATATTTGCAATATAAAACCAATTAATTCAAATAGTTATGCTAAAAAAACTACAAAAACTCATAGCCGCTGCTACATTAATTATTACCCCGGCTATGTTCACGTCTGTGGGAAACCTTTATGCGCAAGAAAGTGCACCTGAGAAACTTATGCTTATTACCGATTTACACCTGCTCAGCCCGTCATGTATGGTTAGCGGTGGTGCAAATCTACAAAAAGAAATCGACAACGATAACAAGATGTTTGACAAAGCCGATGATATCATGCAGGCTGTTGTCAATAAGGTTTTGACGGCTAAACCTGCCGGATTGCTCATTGCAGGTGACCTTACTAAAAATGGTGAGAAGGCCAGCCACAACGTGGTTGCTGCTCATCTGCAAAAACTGGTTGACGCAGGCATCAAGGTGTGGGTGATTCCCGGTAACCATGATGTGAACAACACCAATGCAAGGACTTTTTCAGGCGGCATGGTGCGCACTGCTGCTACTGTCACCAGTGCCGAGTTTGCTACAATTTATGCCAATATGGGATATAACGCTGCTGTGGAGCGTGACCCCAACTCGTTGAGTTATGTGTGCGAGCCCCTTCCCGGACTGTGGCTCCTCGCCGTTGACGACAACTTGTGTAAAGAACGCGATAAGAACAGAAATCTCGAGGCCAATGGCATCAATGCTGCATCGCTCGCATGGATCCTTGCCAAGGCCGACGAAGCCAAGGCAAAGGGAAAGCAGTTGATGACCATGATGCACCACCAGCTCATTCCTCACATCGACGATCAGGAATCACTGCTGGGTGACGCTATGGTTGCCGACGTAGAGAATATTCGCTCTCAATTCCTTGCTCACGACATGCAACTCTTCCTCACTGGCCACATCCACATCTCAAATGGCTCAACTTGGTACAACAGCGACAAGAGCAAGTCTATCGTTGAGGTAACCACTGGCTCGGTAATAGCTTATCCCTGCCACGTGCGCAACATCACTATGAATGCCGAGCGCAATGCCATCTCTTTCACAACCGACAAGCTTACCAAAACCCCTGGCGACTCTAACTTCGCCTCTACGGCTCTCAGCCGTGCCAAGGCAAGCAGCCGCGCCACAGTGAGCAGCATCATTTGGCACAACTGGGACGAAATTGGCAGCCTGTTTGGCGACTATGGCATCACTCTCTCGCAGGAAGATTTCACCGAGGCTTGCGTGCAGGGTCTGGGAGATGTGATTTCCGAACTTAATATCACTATGAGCAATGGCAATGAGCAGAAGTCGGGTGTTACTCCATCTTCAATCAGCAGGAAGCTTGACAGTGGAGTGGATGCAACTTGCGACGTTCTCCTTGCCGACCAAAACTTCCTCGTGAAGATGATGGCGAAGAGCGTGGCTAAGGGCCGCTTCCACGACATGCTCGACGAGGCAATGAACAGCGCGCTCACCGATTGCACTGGCGTGGGCACTAGCCGCTCTAACGTCACCGATGACCTCACACTCACAGTATCACTTCCCACACCCAAGAAGGTTACTCTCAAAGGCGACCTGAATGGCGATGGCGAAGTCGATGTGACCGACATCAATAACGTGGTGGCTATTGTGCTGGGTGACCAACCTGCTTCTAGCTTTGACGGCCGTGGCGATGTGAACGGTGACGGCGAAATCGATGCAACCGACCTGAATGCAGTGATTAATGTTATCCTCAATGGACGATAAAATAATGTTCTAAACATATCACAAAAACAAATCAGGGTCTCGCCTCAATGAAGCGGGACCCTGATTGTGTCTATTAGTGATTCTTTCACCTCAGCGGTTTGCCCAGCATGAGGAAACCGAGCACACGGCTGCACTTGATCAGCCGCATGACGAGCAACGTGACGCCAATGATGCACAGGGTCACCGCTGCCGAGATCACGGCGAGAGGCAACGTTGCCAGCCCCATGTCGGTGACAGGCTGGCGCAACATCGTGAGCGGGAACAGGAAGAAGTAATGGCACAAGTATATGCCCAGGCTCTCACTGCCCAGGTGGTTGAAGAAACGGGCAATCATGCTGGGACGGCATCCCTCGCCATATTCACGGTTGCTCCATGGCTCAATCATGGCAAGCGCCACCACCATGAGGCATGCGTGCATCACGGGGATGCTAATGAACTCGGCATAGACAGGCAGCCATGGCAAGTCCCACGGATATACCACCGCATAGAACGACAGCGCCCCCACTACAATCGCCGGGAGTAATGCCCACTCGCTGTGCCACAGGCGGTTAAACCCATCCTTGTGGCAGTGGGCAAGCACGCCCATCATGAACACCGGGAAAAACCGTGCCAGCAGGCCCACTCCGGCTAGGTCCAGGTTAGCCTCCTCGTCGGCAAATGCCATTGACAGTGCCGCAAGGCCGCCATACACAATCGCTGCCACCATCACTTGTGCCCACAGGCGCTTGATGCGCGACATCACCACGCTCACGGGCCAATACACGATGCACAGCTGCATCAGGCACAATGTGAACCAGTAGCCGTCTTTCCAGTAAGAACGGTACAGGTCGGGCAGATTGTCATGCAAGGGCGACTCCAAGTGGCTGTGCGGGAAATACCACACCCACAGCGCGCTCATCACCACAAAGGGGACGATGAGTTGCAAGAAGCGTTTGCCCAGCTTGGGACGTGCCCATCCGCCCTGTTCGGTGCCCTTGTAAGTCATGTAACCGCTGATGAAGAAAAACACAGGCATGTGCACCTGACCGATGAACTTGAACAAAAACGCCGCATCCACACCACGTATGCACATAGTGAGCACGTGTCCCATCACCACCAGGAAAATTGCAATGCCCTTGAGCAAATCAAAGTAAACGATACGTTTTTTAAAGCCTATCATATCAATATGGGGTTTCACGCCACGAAGTTACAACTTTCTGTGTAATCAGTCAAGTGTTTTGGATTTTATAGTTGTTGTTTGTTGAGAATTTATTACCTTTGCACTAAACAAGACTTATATCATGGCAAAGGAGATAAAGAAATGGACCACGCTTGAGAGCCGCTACATCATTCAGCGGCCGTGGCTCACTGCGCGTGTCGACAAGGTGCAGCTGCCCAACGGTGTCATCAATCCCGAGCACTATGTGCTGGAGTACCCCGACTGGGTCAACATCATCGCTATCACCACTGGTGGCGACATGGTGATGGTGCGTCAGTACCGCCACGCTATGGACACAGTGATGGTAGAGCTGTGCGCAGGCATGTGCGAGGACGGCGAGACACCCGAGCAGAGCGCACGTCGAGAGTTGCTTGAAGAGACAGGCTATGCCGGCGGCGAGTGGCAGGAGATAATGACAATAGGGCAGAACCCCAGCATCTGCGACAACATCACCCACTGTTTCCTTGCCGTGGGCGTGGAGCGTGTGGCAGGGCAGTCGCTTGACGAGAGCGAGGACATCGAGGTGCTGCTCATGTCGCAGCGCGAGGTGCTCGACATGCTCACCCGCAACGAGATGCTGCAAGCGCTCATGGCAGCCCCGCTGTGGCGTTACTTTGCCACCCACAACGTGCCCGAGCCTGTGAAGCAGAAGGTTGCCGCTCCCGCCCGCAAAATCGTGGTGCAGTTTGACTACTACAACAGCAGCGGAGCCAGCGGCAGCGACAGTTACCGCTTTGCCTCGCAAGAGGAAGCCCAGGCCAAGTTTGACGAAATGCGCGACATGATCGACGAGAGTTTCCCCGATGGCGACGACATCGAGACCGTCAACGAGCCCGACTTCTACGGCAAACGCATGACCGAGACCGGCTCCTACGCCCGAGTGTATTTTGACTGATGTAACCTCTGTAATGGCCCCCCGCGCTGATTTTACTATAACTAAATATTTAAATTTAATATCTTCGAGATCCGTGAGATCTGCGCGGGGTCCGCAAAAAACTCTATTGGTTTATAGAGTTACTTTTGAGTGATTACTTCTCTATTTTGAACGCTACTGGCAGTATGTACCACACCGATACTTCTATGCCGTTGATCTTGCCGGGGACGAACTTGGGCATGCTTTTTACCACACGCACTGCCTCGGCGTCGAGCAGGCTGTTAACGCTGCGCACCACCTTGACGGTTCCCACCGTCCCGTCGTCCTTCACCACAAATTGCACTATGACTCGGCCTTGTATAGAATCCTTAGCTGCTTGCTCGGGGT
>JAGHSP010000149.1 GCA_018065815.1 Candidatus Sodaliphilus limicaballi
GTTACCGAAGGATTATTTTTTGTTAATTTTAGTTGATTTCAAGCGAAGCGCCTTTTTTTAGGTTGTATTTAGGGGGTGGAGCTGCGCTTGAAATACACTGAAAATAAGCTGAAAATATAAAAATATTGTTTTTCAGTGAAGCGGTGTTTTTTGGTTTTGCGAGCAAGCAATCCCGCAGGGTGATGCTCGCTCGCAAAACGGTTTTTCTTGTTTTTGTTTTTAGTCCCTTTATACAGAAAAACAAATGCTGATTTTCAACAAGGCACAGAGGTTACAGCACAGATTGAGCCAAATTTTGGCACAACCCATGCCACCAAGGTTGTAAAAAATGAGTGATGATTTTGTGTTTTGGCGAAAAATCAGTAACTTTGCGGTTAGCGACAAGTGTATGGAGGTTATAATGGCACATTTTAATCTCGTGAATATGGAAGACATGACAACACAATTACCTTTTCAGGATGAGCAACCCATCTTCATGAAGTTGGGAGGCGTTTCAGAGTACGCTCACTTGAACGAGCAGGAACGACGAGAATATGACAGGAGCCTGGATATCTACCGCACCAACCTGTGCGTGATGGAAAGCGAACGCGCTGAAGGTTACGCCAAGGGCGTGGAGATGGGCGTGGAGATGGGCGAAAACAAAGGCATTCGCAAAGTCGCTATGAATCTAAAAAACATGGGAACGCCCATTGAACAGATTGTTTCGGCCACAGGCCTTACTGCCGATGAAATTGAAGCGTTGTAACGTCAATTCAAAGGCATTGGATAACAGCGCACTCCTTTGATAGACTAACTGCAAACATTAGCATCACGGCTATATGTCTGCGTTTATCGTTAATATATTTTCAATTAAAAAAATCCGTGAGATTTATGTAATCCGCGCGGGGAGTTCTATTTGTGAATAGTTACCATCAAGTGGGGGCGATTGGTCCATTTTTCCTATTGTTTTTGCATTATTACCTTTTTAATATATTATAGGTTCAGAAAACTCTGAAAACTTTTGCAGTTTTCAGAGTTTTGTGGTAATTTTGCAACGGATTTTGCAGAAATGTCTATTTTCTACAAGTGCCGCGCTGCCATGTGGCAGTAATTTTGCAGCCACAATATTGAGAGAGACTGCACACGTTTTTTTAAGTTTACGCTGGCGTTGACGCTAGCGTAGGCAATAAAGATTGTTTATGGATAACAGAGAGTTAATAATCAGCCGAGCCCACAAGCTGCTCATGGAAATAGGCCCCACGTCGATGACGATGGACATGGTGGCTCGTGCCTGCGGCATCTCCAAGCGCACGCTATATGAGACCTTCCCCGACAAGAAGACGCTCATCCTTGAATGCGTGGCTGCCGAGCATGCTCAGCACAATCTTGAAGCCCAAAAGATTTTTAAAGAGGCAAGCAACTGCTTCGAGGCTCTGTTCAAGGTGTTTAAGAATACACGCCAACATCTTGACAAGCGCTCACAGGCATTCGTTGACGACATGAAGCGCCTCTATCCCGAGGCTATGGCCCACGACAACGAGAAGCAGTTTATCTCGCAAATGGGGCTTGTGATCAAGCGCGCACAGGACGAAGGGCTTGTGATTGCCGAAATCAATACTTCTATTGCTTCTTTCTTGTTTTTGAACCAGCTCAAGTCGCTGCACAAGAACCCGGGCATCGATGCGTTGGGTCTCAACCGCGTCACTGTCTATGAGGCCGCGTTCATCAATTTCCTGCGTGGCATTGCCACCATCAAGGGCATCGAGTATATCGATGAACAAATCGAATCACTACGTACAAACAAAAACTAGTATATATATTATGTTCAAGAGAAATTTACTTATGACCATGCTGCTGGCAGCAGTAGCACTAGGGTCGCAGGCACAGGACGTCATGACCCTGTCGCTTGACGACTGCATTAAGATTGCGCTCAACGACAACCCCTCCATCAAGATCAACGAGATGGAACTCGAGCGCGTTGACTATGCTAAAAAAGAGGTTTTGGGCAAACTGTTCCCCGAGATCAGTTTTAGCGGTCAGTACACACGCAACATCGCGTTGCAGACCATCTACATCGACGCCGGTGCCATGGGCGCTCTGGGCGGAGGTGCCGCTGGTGGCGAAGGTGGCGAAGGTGCCGCTGCGGCCGACACCAAGCCCAAAGGCATGAAGATGGGACGTGAGAACACCTACACCACTGGCTTCTCGGCAACTGTGCCCATCGTGGTGCCCGCGCTGTGGAAGACTATCAAGCTCAGCGACAACGAGATTCTGCAAAACCTGGAGACATCGCGCGCCAACAAGCTGGCACTCGTGAACAAGGTGAAGAACGCCTACTATGCGTTGCTTCTCGCTCAGGACACTAAGAGGGTGATTGAGCATAACCACAGCACAGCGCAAAATCACGCTGCCATCTACCAGAAGAAGTTTGAGCTGGGCACAGCCAGCGAGTTTGACGTGCTCCGCGCTAATGTTGCGGTGACCAACCTCGAGCCCTCAATCCTCGACGCCGACAACTCTATCAAGAAACTCAAGCTGCAACTCAAGGTCCTCATGGGCATGGACGCAGCCATTGAGATTGCTCCCAAGGAGACGCTCGATGAGTTCAAGAGCACAATGTATGAGCATGCGCTCAACGCCGACACATCGCTCGTTTTCAACACTGACCTCAAGACCCTCGACCTCAAGACCGACCACCTCAACAAGGCGCTCGACGTGCAGAAGGCATCATGGTATCCCACTCTCACCGGTAGCGCTAACTACATGTGGAACTCAATGAGCAACGGCAGCCCGTTCAAGAACTTCATGTGGAACCCCATGTCGAGCGTGGGCCTCACCCTTGCTATTCCTCTGTTCCAGGGCGGACAGCGCTACTTCAAGCAGAAACAGGCCGAAATCGCTGTGCGCGAGATGAAGTGGCGACGCGAGGACCTCGAGCGCTCGCTTCACACCCAAGTGCAAGTGCAGATTGATAACCTCAACAAGAGTATCAAGCAGATCGAGAGCAACAATGCTGGCGTGAAGCAGGCGATTAAGGCTAGCGAAATCAAGAACCAAAGCTTCAAGATCGGTGCAGCATCGTTCATTGAGCTGCGCGACACCGACGACGCACTCATGAACGCTCAACTCAGCTATTACCAGGCCATCTACAACTATCTCGTGGCCGACAGCGACCTCGAATTTGTGCTCGGTAACTCTAATTATGCTAATTAAGAGTTTAAAGGTTTAAGAG
>JAGHSP010000436.1 GCA_018065815.1 Candidatus Sodaliphilus limicaballi
ATGAAAAAGATATTATCAATTGTATTACTTGCAATCGCTGTTCTTTCATTAAATTCTTGTGTAAAGGACGAACCCTATCCCTATGCAAGCGTAGCAGCTCCCACCACCGACGATGGATACCTCCACGGCACAGAGATTACTGTTGAGGCAAAGGTATCGGCACTTATCGACATTGAAAGTGTAACTCTTAACTATGCAACCGACGGCAAAACCTTCAAGCAGGTTCCCATGAAGCTTGACGGCAAGAAGTATGTAGGCAAGATACCCGCACAGCCCGACGGCACTGAGGTTTCTTTCTATGTTTCAGCATTAACAACGGCTGGCAAAGAGAGCCAGTCGGCTGTTGCTAAGTTCGTTGCTGGCAAGGAGAAAGTTGACTACACAGGCCTTGTTATTAACGAGCTCAACGGTAACGACAAGTTCATCGAGCTGTACAACGGCAGTGGCAAGGACATTGACCTCGCAGAGGTTAAGATCTTCAAGGATGCTGTGGGCGAAACATTTAGCGAACCCGTTTGGAAAGGCACAATGACTGTCAAGAAGGGCGAGTATCTGTTACTCTGGTCAAATAGTGTAGGTGGCGTTGAAGACGCTTTCATCTTCAACAGCGGTCTCTCTGCTGGTAAGAATGTTCGCATTACCCTCTTGGATCCCGACGGCAAGGTTATCGACGACTTCAACTTCCAGAAGTGGGTAGCAAAGCACGCAGGTTCTTATGGCCGCAATGCCGATGGCAAGTGGTACTATCAGGAGACTGCAACTCCCGGTGCTAAGAACGTTGACGGTACTGAAGAAGTTGTATTCTAAAATTAACACTAAAAGTGGGTTCTATTAATTATGAGAAATGATTAATAGAACCCACCTAAAAACAACAAAACGGTGATTTGTCCCGTCTTTTAACACGACAGGACGGGACAAAAACACCAGTATTAATAAATTTTATCTATAATAGATTTATCATCATGGCAAAAGAAGAAATGAAGATTGGCGAGATCTCTAAACCTCGTTTTGAATTCCGTAGTTTTGGTCAGTGCTTCTGCGACGCACACAAGCGCATGGCACGCCTTTCAGTTCCGGTTCCCGAGAAGGTGTGGGAGCGTGAGAGCGACGAAATCTATATCATCTCTCGCAAGAACGATATCAACAACACCAAGATTCGCGACGGCAAGATGGATATCAAGACCTACGTTCAGACAGTTGACGGCTTGGAGCAGTGGAATCCCCTCATGAAGGGCACTTTCCCCATCAGCAAGGCAGTTCTTGAGAACGAGGTGTTCCCCGCTTTCATGGTAGAGATGCCCGCCCTTGACAAGGACGAGTACACCTACGACGAGTTCATCGCCATGGTTAAGGCTTGCCCCGACCTGGCAGCAGTGCGCGTGCACAAGCAGCGCTTCGGCTACATGGTGAACGACACCATCTGCGAGGTGGGCAACGTGCTCATCAACGGCGCTAAGGTGGTTACCATCAACAGCGAGTCAACCGAGATCGAAGACATCAAGAAGACTCTCGCCGACGTGGGTCTTGAGGGCGTTGAGAACATCAACTACCTGCAGGCTATCAAGCGCGTAATCGGCATGAGCGACAAGGAACTTGCTAACTAATTTTCACACTTAACTAAATCAAAATTTATCATGGCACAAGAAATTGAAAGAAAGTTTCTCGTAAAGGGTGACTTCAAGGCCGAGGCTTTCAAGGAAACTCGCATCACCCAGGGTTATCTTAGCTCAGTACCCGAGCGCACAGTGCGTGTGCGTGTTAAGGGCGACAAGGGTTTCATCACCATCAAGGGCATAGGCAACGCTTCCGGCGAAGCCCGCTTCGAGTGGGAGAAGGAAATTCCCGCGGAGGAGGTTCAGCAGCTTCTTGAGATTGCCGAGCCCGGCGTCATCGACAAGACCCGCTTCCTGGTTAAGGCTGGTGAGCACACCTTTGAGGTAGATGAGTTCTACGGCGACAACGAGGGTCTCACAGTAGCCGAGGTTG
>JAGHSP010000349.1 GCA_018065815.1 Candidatus Sodaliphilus limicaballi
TATTACTATAATCCTGCATCGCTTTCGATAGCCGGGACATTGTGGCAGCTCGACAAGTGCAAGCAGTATTTTGCCATGCTTGAGGGCATCCTCGACAGCCATGGTGTGCTGGACCTCTACCGCCGCCACCTGCACATTCTCAAGGTGGATCGCCTGGCGTTCTATGTGAAGGATATTGACCTTGCCGATCCCTGGGTCAAGGCAGTCCTTGCCGACCATTCTCACCAGGCATTGCCCCGCAAGACACGCTTGCTGCAACGCCTTCTCCACACCCCGCGCCTCCTGCACGCGCTCATCATCCTCAATCGCTGGGTGAAAAATAGGTTGTGAGGAGGTTGTGATAGGTTGTAATAAGCCACATAGGCTACATAAGTAAAATCCTATGTAGCCTATGTAGCCTATGTAGCTTATCCAGCCTATCCGGCTATTTATTACTTCACTACCTTGGTGGCGGTGGTGGTGCCGTCGGCGTTCTTGGTTACCACGATGTTCACGCCCTGGTGGGGGGTGTCGCTGGGCTGGCCAGCGAGGTTGTAGTAAACGGTGCCCACGGGCTGTGTCTCTACAGCGATGTCATCAACTGCGGTGACGATGTTGGGGTCGGCGGTCCAGTCGAGATAGAATGTGCTCTGGGTGATGCCGTTGTTGTACTTGTACTCTGCGTGGCCCTCGGCACTTGATGATGTTTCGCTAGTGGGGGTGAGCACTGCAACGTTGCCCAGTACGAATTCGGGCATGAGATCGCCGGCGGCAGCAGCCTTCTTGGCTCCTGCAACAGTGCCGCTAACACCACCTTCCCAACTTGCCAGTTTGTCGAAGCTGAACCCGTCGTCAGCAAGACTGGGACGGTTCTCGCCCTTGAGTTCGTCGAAACTGGTCTTGAGGCTGAGGAATGTTCCGCCTTTCTCTACATCCTCCTCAAGCTGGAAGAAATACACGTTGGCTTTAAGTCTTTCGCTATAAGCATTGTCAGCCGTGATGGCGCGTCCGTTGTTGGCGTCCTTGATGCCAGCAGCGGTCAGCTGGGTTGCTCCGCTCAGGTCGATGCCGTTGATGTGGTTGTTTTCAAACTCAATTGAGGTGAGGCTGGGCAGTAATCCCGGCAGGGTGATGCTATAAAGGTTGTTATTGCTTGCCTTGACTGTTTTGAGATCCGATGAAGTGAAGTTGAGGCCGCTGATCCAGTTACCCTGGGTGTCGCTGCACTTAACGTCGTTGCTGCAGTCGAAGTGAACCAGATCAGAGTTTGAGCTCAAATCAAGGTCTTTCACGTGGCAGCGGGCGAGGTCGAGATAACGCAGCGCGGGGCTTTCGGTAACGTCGAGCGCTGCAAGAGCAGCATTGTCATAGCACTTGAGAGTGTCGAGCACTGCGCTGTTGAGCTC
>JAGHSP010000231.1 GCA_018065815.1 Candidatus Sodaliphilus limicaballi
GTCAAGCAGTCTGTTGCCAGCAAGGTGCTTGAGAACGGCCAGGTATTTATCATCAAGAACGGCGTTAAGTACAACACTATGGGCCAGAGAGTGAAATAAACCCTCTACCCTAGCTCCAAGGGCAAGCCTCACATCACAGGCTTGCCCTTTTTATTTCTTTATTGCTGTCCGGTCAAAATTGTGAGAGTTGTTCTAACTTCTCCAAACACTGCCAGTTACGACACTTTGGTATAACCGGTGCACAGAGGCCACAGAGAAAAAATTTTCATCTGCGTAATCTGCAAGAGATATTGGTGTAATAAGTCTGCTGTATCAGACAGACTATTTATTTACATATATGATTGAGAGTGAAACCTCGCATGAAGGCATCGGCCTCCATGCGTTTTTTGCCGGCTAGCTGAAGCTGCTTTATTTCCAGCCAACCGTCGGCACACGCCACTCGCATAGTCTTGCCATCGGCCTTGATTGTGCCTGGGATGAGATCCTGGGCAGGCTCGGGTTCGCCGGTCTCATATATCTTGATCACGCTCTCTGTACCCTTGTCATCGACCAGCGTGGTCCACGCAGCAGGATAGGGCGAAAGACCGCGTGTGTGGTTATAGACCTCCTCGGCAGTACGCGTCCAGTCGATGCGGCATGTCTCTTTGAAAATCTTGGGAGCAGGAGTGGGTTGCTCGCCAGCAGTGAGCATCTGGTCTTGCGGAATAGCCTTCACCTCGCCTGCCACGATAGAATCTACCGTGTTAAGCACCATGCCAGCACCCAGCGTCATGAGACGGTCATAGACCACGCCCACATTGTCCTGGCGGCCAATCTCGATGCTACGCTGTTCTATCACGTCGCCAGTGTCGATCTCATGTTTAAGGAAGAAAGTGGTCACACCAGTCACCTTGTCGCCGTTCATCACCGCCCAGTTAATGGGCGCTGCGCCACGGTATTTGGGCAGCAGCGACGCGTGCAGGTTGAACGTGCCCATGGGTGGCATGCCCCACACCACCTCGGGCAGCATGCGGAATGCAATCACGATGAACAGATGGGCATCGAGCGAGCGCAGTTCATCGACAAACGCTTCGTCTTTGAGCTTGACAGGCTGCATCACATGCAACCCCTGCGACACTGCATACTGCTTGACGTCGCTCTCAAGCAGGTGACGGCCACGACCGGCAGGCTTGTCGGGAACTGTGACAACACCCACCACATTATAATCATTCTCCACAAGTGCCTTGAGACTCTCAACGGCAAACTCGGGAGTACCGAAGAATACTATCCTTAAATCTTTCTTTTCCATAATTTCTTTTACGATACGCTTTGCTACGATACGTTCGCTACTATAACGTTTTCTAGTCCATTACTTCTAAACTCTCATCTCTCAACTCTAAACTCTAAACTCTCAACTCTAAACTCTTAATCATAAGAGTAATGCTTCAATACCTGGCGGTAGGAGTTGAAAATCTTGGATTTCGACACAAATCCCACGTATTTTCCGTCTTCGACCACGGGAAGGTTCCATGCGCCGGTGTCGTCAAATGTCTTCATCACTTGCTCCATGCTTGTGCCTAGCTCAAGTTTGGCGGGAGGTATAGCCATGAAACGGCTCACATACATGCGACGGTAGAGGTCGGGGCGGAACATGATGTTGCGTATGTCGTCGAGCTGCACCACGCCCACAAGCACTCCCTTGTCGTCAATCACGGGGAACAGGTTGCGATGGCTCTGCGAGATGGCGTCAACCATGTCTTTGAGGCTCATGTCGGGCTTTACGCTCACAAAGTCGGTCTCAATGACGCTGTCCATCTTGAGCAGGGTGAGCACGCTGCGGTCCTTCTGGTGCGTGAGCAACTCACCGCGCTGCGCAAGGCGACGAGTATAGATGCCATAGGGTGTGAAGATGCGGCAAGTGCCGTAGGACACCACCGACACGATGAGCAACGGCAAGAACAGCGAGTAGCCTCCTGTCATCTCGGCTGTGAGGAAAATAGCCATGAGCGGCGCATGCATCACGCCTGCCATCACGCCTGCCATGCCCATGAGCGCAAAATTCTTGGTAGATAGCGGCAAGTCGCCCATCCACCCCAGGGTATTGAACAGATAGGCAAAGAAGAAACCTGCCATGCAGCCCACATAGAGCGACGGAGCGAACGTACCGCCCACACCACCGCCGCCATTGGTAGCACTAGTGGCAAACGCTTTCATCGCTCCCAGCATGAAGATGAACAACAGCACGAACCAAACGTTGCCGCTGCTGCCCACAAACATGCTATTGTCGAGCAACATGCTGGCTTCGCCCTTGAGCAAGTGGTTGATGGCACCGTATCCCTCGCCATAGAGCGGCGGGAACACGAAGATGAGCGTGCTCAACACCAGTGCGCCCAGAATGTAACGGTAACGCGGTTTCTTGATGCGGCCGAATATGCCTTCCATCATCTCAATGGCCTTGCTGAAGTAGAGCGACACAAAACCGCAAAATATGCCCAGCAATATCACATAAGGAATGCGGCTGGTGAAGAACGGGGCATCCTGCGTGAACAGGAATTCCACGTTATAACCTGTGAATATATATGACACTGTGGCACCCGTTACCGATGCTATGATGAGCGGCATCGCCGACCCTGCCGTGAGGTCAAGCATGAGCACCTCTATGGTGAACAGCAGTCCGGCAATGGGGGCTTTGAAGATGCCCGCAATACCTGCCGCAGCACCGCACCCCACCAGCAGCATGAGCGTGTGGGGCGACAGACGGAACTGCTGGCCCAGGTTAGAACCAATGGCAGCTCCTGTGAACACAATGGGACCCTCGGCTCCCACCGATCCGCCGAAACCTATCGTCATCGACGAGGCAACCAGCGACGCATACATATTGTGTATTTTGAGTCGGCTCTTCTTGAGCGCGATGGCATAGAGCACACGAGTCACACCGTGCGAAATATTGTCGCGCACCATGTAGCGCACATAGAGCGCTGCAAGCAGAATACCCACAAGCGGGAAAATGAGATACTGGAAATGAATCTCGGTCCACTGTGTCGAAGCCTCGACCAGACCAGCCATCCATCCAATGAGGAACTTGAGCAACACCGCAGCAAGTCCCGATGCTATGCCCACGATCAAAGCGAGGATTACCACGAAGGTGCGTTCCTCGATGTGAGCTTCACGCCAGGCAAGCAACCGCATGAACCATTCGTGCGACGGTCCATAAGTGCGCTTTTTCTTACTTGTGAATTCTTCCATTACATACCACGTCCGGTCAACACAATCTTCACCGTATAGACCATAATCTTAAAATCATTTAGCATCGACATGTTCTCAAGGTAGAGCAAGTCGTAATTGAGGCGTTCGAGCATCTCTTCCAAATTCTGCGCATATCCAAACTTTACCATACCCAGCGAGGTTATGCCTGGTCGCACTTGTCGCAACAGGGCGTAGGATGGCACTCGCTTGATAATCTGGTCGATGTAGAACTGTCGCTCGGGGCGCGGTCCCACTATCGACATGTCGCCACGCAGCACATTCCAGAACTGCGGCAACTCGTCGATGCGATACTTGCGCAAGAACACGCCCAGGCGCGTGATGCGCGGATCGTCTTCACGCGACAGTTGCGGGATGCCCTCGGCCTCGGCATCGCACACCATAGTGCGGAATTTAATTATCTTGAAGGGTTTGTTGTGGTAGCCCACACGTTCCTGCGTGTAGAACACCGGTCCCTTGGAGTCTAGCTTGACCATCAACGCTACGATGGCATAGACAGGCACCAGAATCAGCACCACGATAGCCGACACCACGATGTCGAGCAACCGTTTCATGTTTTTCTCGCCCTCGCTCATGTTGCCTCTCGACACATCGACAAGCGGGTCTCCCACCATGTCGCTGATGCGCACCTGCGACAGCAGCAGGTTCATGCTGCCAGGGGTGACCTTGATGGGCAGGTTCAGGGCAAACAGGCTGTTGATGGTGTTGAGCACAGTCTCGCTATCCTTGCGCGTGGGCACAACGATAAGCTCCTGAATTCCTTGCTTTTCACACACACGCTCTATATCATCAAGTTCATAGCAAGGCAGCTGCACGTCCTTCACATCGTTCTCGTGCGGAATGCTCACGAACCCCATGATCTCGTAGCCCAGAGAGTTTTTCATTGAGTTGAGCTTTGAAGCAAACGCCACAGCGGCTGCACCGCGCCCCACAATGAGGGTCTTGAAACTCCACTGGCGGTGCTTGATGCGATGAGACGTGACTGTCGTGATGCACATGCGCACCGAATAGACGCATGTAAAGATAGCCACAATGAGCAACAGTATCATCTCATAGTTTTGCAGGCGATGCCACACCACATCGTTGATGAGTGCCAGGAAAAATATCAAGAACGCATTAACCACCGAGCACCACAACGTGTTGAAAAACTCATGCAGTCGCGACTTGCGGAACACCTCGTTGTAGTAGCCCGACAGGTAATTGACAGCCATCATGATAATAGGGAACACAACCTGTCCCACGACCACCATGCGTGTCGACAAGAAGTTTTCCAACGAGTGGTATGTTCCTGAATGCACACCCATGTAATATCGCAAGCAGTTACAGGCAAGCCATGCGATGTTGCTCATCACAAAGTCACCTGCAAGATATTTCATGCGTTGTATTCTCTCACTAATCATGTTTTTATGAAGTTAAGAAATTAAGAGTTTTAGAGTTTAAGATGTCCAAAAGTAAACCTTTAAACTTTTAAACCTTTAAACTTTTAAACTTTTAAACTTTTAAACCTTTAAACCTTTAACCATTTAAACCTTTAAACTTTTACCGGATAATCTTGAACGTGCCGTCGCTGCTCAACTTGATGATGTTAGATGCAGCGTGTTGAGTTTCCTCGTCCTGCCTGTAATTCACCACATAGTCCACACCGTCCTTAATCACATCGCTCACCTGGGCAAACGATGCCGGTGACGGTTGTCCGCTCACGTTGGCGCTCGTAGAAACAAGCGGACGTCCTAAGAGTTGGCACAGCTTGTGAGTGAACGGTTCCTGGGTCACCCTGATGCCCAGGCTGTCGTTCTCGCCCAGCAGACATGGAGCCACGTTGAAAGCTCCGTCATAGATAATGGTGAGCGGCTTCACCGCCACGTCCATGAGTTCACGTGCCATGTAGGGCACGTCCACCACATAGTGGTCAAGGTGCTCGGCACTGTCAAGGAGCACGATGAGCGCCTTGTTGTCGTCGCGTTGCTTCAAGGCATACACTCGCTTCACGGCAGCCGCATTGGTGGCGTCGCAACCCACTCCCCAAATGGTGTCGGTGGGATAAAGTATCAAGCCGCCTTTACGCAGCACTTCGAGGCATTTCTTTATATCTTCGTCCATATAATCAAGCTTAAACCAGCGCCCGACCGCAGTCGAGCACAGTTCTTCACGCAAAGTTAACACAAAGATATGTTTTATAAAAGCATTTTTAATAAAATTTTTACTTTATCATTAAACAAGCCACACTTTATTTCGTCTAAATGTTGTAACTTTGCACCCAACAAAAGACTTCAACAATATGAAATTCTACAAGACAATGGCTGTTGCAGCCGCCCTGATGCTCATTGCCTGTGCACAGGCCGACGCTAAAACTGCACCCAAGAAGAAAAGTTCCCCCAAAGCTCAAGCCGAGCAGGTAATCTTCACTGGTGAACTTGCCAAGAGGGTTATAGGCTATTCCAGCACTACACCGCTCAACATCACCATCAAGGACGGCAAAATCGCCAAGATAGAAGCCCTGCCCAACAAGGAGACACCGCAGTATTTCAAAAAAGCGGCAACCAAGGTGTTTGCCCAGTATGAAGGACTTACCATCGACCAAGCGCTCAAACTCAAGGCCGATGTCGCTACTGGTGCCACATATTCATCAGAAGCACTAATCAAAAACATCCAAATGGGACTGCAACAAGCCCCAGGGAAAAAATAACCACATCGCCCCATGCCTGTCATTGAAATCACATCGCTCGCCCACCCTGGCGTGGAAGTTTTCAGCACACTCACCGAGGCACAATTACGCAACCGCCTTGAACCCGGCAAGGGCATCTTCATAGCCGAGAGCCCCAAGGTGATCAACGTGGCACTCGACGCGGGATATGAACCACTGTCGCTCATGTGCGAGCGCAAGCACATCACTGGCGATGCCGCACGCATCATCGAGCGTAGCGGCGATATTCCAGTATATACAGGAGAGCGCGACCTGCTAGCGTCGCTCACTGGCTATACCCTCACCCGCGGTGTGCTGTGCGCAATGCGTCGCCCTGCCCCGCCCAGCGTGGCGCAGGTGTGCGAGGGTGCCCGACGAGTGGTAGTGATTGACGGTGTTGTAGATACAACCAACATCGGAGCCATATTCCGTTCAGCCGCAGCACTCGGTATCGACGCGGTGCTGCTCACTCCCGACTCGTGCGACCCGCTCAACCGTCGTGCTGTGCGAGTGTCGATGGGCAGTGTGTTTCTCGTGCCCTGGACATGGGTGAGCAACGATCTGCACGAACTCACCGACATAGGGTTCAAGACGGCAGCGATGGCATTGAGCGACAACTCGATAAGCATCGACAACCCACTGCTCACACAGGTTGATCGGTTGGCAATAGTCATGGGAACAGAGGGCGACGGGCTCCCCCAAGCCACCATCGACCATGCCGACTATGTAGTGCGCATTCCCATGGCACACAACGTTGACTCACTCAACGTAGCAGCCGCTGCCGCAGTAGCCTTCTGGGAACTGCGCGCAAGATAATTTATTATTGTTGTCCGGTAAAAAAAGAAAATTTTTTTATTTTGATTTTTATACTTCGCTTAGAAAATAGCTTGCTCTGCAAGCAAAAATGGAATTACCTCGCAGATAGTGCATTATCATTTTGAGGACAGAGTCCTCCATTTTAAGGGAAGTTCACTGGTCGCAGCACGGGCTTTGCCCACTTACCGCTGCTCACTCCCTTGAGCACGGTTCTTGGCGCGAGCCATAAACCTAAAAAATCATTTTCTTTTTCCTACACAACCAAGCCCCCCTTTCTGACAATGGACTATATATTACGGTGTTTGAGGATGTTGGGGCTAATGTTGTGACTTTTAGCGGACTCTAATATTTGCTGTATTGCGACTACAAAGATACCAAATCAGTACACAAACGCTCGCATAGTTGGGGCTGTGCGGGTTTTAGCGGGGAGGATGTCGAGGCCGGTGATTGTGGTCTTCTCGCCTAGGTCGATGACGATGAGGTGAGGAGCTGTGGCACCGGGCTCTACCGTCCACCAGGTGCTCTCTTGCATGTCGAACGCCTTGTCGAGGGTGTGGTTGCCGCTCAATAGTTCGCTGTCGGCATAGTGTGCCACCCAGTTCTCGCGCGGCAGGCGATGGTTGTCGCCGCCCAGCAGATAGAGCTCGGACAGCGCTGCCTCGTCACTGCCGGTGAACTCTATCGCAAGATATCGTCCTGTGACGGGTGTCATGAAACCAAACTTCTGCCAGTCGTGCCCTTCAAGATTGATAGAGCGCACGGGCGTTGCCGAGTTGAGATCGGGACGGTTGCTGGGCAGATTGTGACGGGGGCTCTTGGGCAGTTGCAGCATGTCGAGCTCGGGCTTGTCTTGCCCCCACACGACGGCTTGCCTGGGGCCCTCCACGTCATAGATCATTATCTCGTTCTCGCCCTTGCGCAGCCAGCAGCCGGGCATGTAGAGCGTCTGCTGCGGACCGATACTCCAGTAACGTCCCAGGGCATGGCCGTTGACATAGATCTGCCCTTTGCCCCAGTGCTGCAAGTTGAGGAACGTGTCGCCCACCTTGTTGAGCTTGAACTTGCCCACATAGAGACCTGCACCTTCTTGCGGCAGAGTAGTCGTCTGGGGGCAAGTGGAGATATGGCCGTAGGCATCGGGGATAGTGGCTATTTCCCAGTTCTTGAGGTCGATGGTCACGTCGTTGCCTGCCATTTGGCACTGCACGGTGACGTTCTGGGTAATACCCTTGTAGTCCTTGATAGCACGGCCAAAGTTGATGCGGCCCATTGCCTCCACCACAAGGCGCAGGGTGTCGCCACGGTTCACGAAGGGCAGTTCGATGCTGCGCTCGTTCATTACACGGTTGATGCTGCCCGCCTTCTTGTGGTTGATATATACTTGCACATAGTCGTGCGGCTCGTTGACGGTGAGTGTGGCACCCGGGCGCAGCATGGGCATCTGGGTCGAATAGATTGCTTTGCCCCACCCCATGTCCATATCCTCAAAGGTGATGATGTCATGGCTGGTGAACGTGGTGTCAACTAGGCCGTCGAGCGCCACGGCACGGGTGAGTTTTATCTCGGGGACGGTGATCGTGGGCATGGGAGCCTTGGGCACGTCGGGGAGCTTGGTGTCGCTGTACTTCTGCAAGGTGCTTCGCAACAGCCTGTATTTCTCGGTGGGCTGACCCTGCTCGTTGATGGGCGCGTCGTAGTCATAGCTGGTGACGTCGGGCGCAAAGCCGGGACTGTTAGCACCTGCCCAGTGGCCGAACGATGTGCCGCCGTGGGTCATGTAGAGCGAGAAACTGATGCCGCGACGCAGCATCTGGTCGATGCCATCGACCATGTCGGCAGCCGGGCGGGTCTCGTGGCGGGCTCCCCACTTGTCGAACCATCCGCTCCAGAACTCCGAGCACATGAGCGGTGTATTGGGGCGCAACTGCTGCAACCGGGCAAACTGCTCGTCGATGTTGCTGCCGGTGCCGAAGTTCATGGTCCACACCAGATCGTCGAGGCCGTTGAGGGTGAAATTGCTCGACCAGTCGCACTGGAACAGTGTGAGGTTGCGACCATATAAACTGCGTAAAGCATCGCGTATCTCACCCACGTACTCCTTGTCCTCGCCGTAAGAGCCATACTCGTTCTCGACCTGCATCATGATGATGGGGCCGCCGTTGGCAATAGTGAGCGGTGCCAATTGCTCGGCTACTTTGCCTTCAAACACACTGACGCGCTCCATGAAATATGGGTCGCGCTCGCGCAGGCGTATATCTTTCTTCTTTATCAGCCACCAGGGCAGCCCGCCCATCTCCCACTCGGCACACACATAGGGGCCGGGACGCACGATGACATACATGCCATGCTTCTGCGCCAGGCGGCAGAACTCGGCTATGTCGTTGTTGCCGGTGAAGTCAAACTTTCCTTCCTCGGGCTCGTGGATGTTCCAGAACACATACAGGCACAGCGTGTTCATGCCCAACGCCTTGCACATCTTGATGCGGTGTTCCCAGTAGGGACGCGGGATGCGGGGATAGTGCACCTCGGCAGCCTTGATGACAAAAGGCTCGCCATTGAGAAGGAATTTCTTGTCGCCAGCAGTGAACGAGCCAGCTTGCATTGCACTGCATGCGAGCATTATGGCTAATGCGGATAGGATAATTCTTTTTATCATTGTGTTATTGTTATTCGTTGGGTAAATATATTCTCACATCGTGGTTGCGGTCTTTCACGACCAGAGTGCCATCAACCACATCAAGCTCGGCAACCTGAATCACCGAGCGGCGCAGGGCGTAGGGAATGTTATCGTTCTCGTCGTGCGGAGCATTAGAGTGCTCGGTGCGCCCCGGATGGGTGAAGTAGAACACCCATGCGCGGTCACCGCTCACCACCACGTCGCCGTGTGCCCCCGAGGGGCCGTCGTCGCGGCGATTGCTGCGGGTGTCGAGTATGCGCTGCTCTTGCCGTGTCCACTGCGAGCAGTCGCTCGAATGATACACGCCCATTCCCTGCCACTCATCTACCACGAGCCAATAGGTTCCCTTGAAGCAGAACGCTTTGGCTCCCTCGTGGGGTCGCTCGCTCACGGCGGCATCGTCGCAACCGCGCCAGTTGAAGAGGTCGCGGCTGTCGGCATAATAAGACTTACTGTCGTGCTTGAACCACATGCGCCATGTGCCATCGGGCATCCGCAGCAACGTGGGGTCGATGACACCGCCTTGTGGCAACTTGACGGGTCCCTCGAGGTGCCACTGCCACAGGTCGGGGCTTGTGTAATGGAGCAACTGCGAACCTCCGCCCCAGTGGTTGCGCACGCCCTCGATGAACACCACAAACATGTGGTAAGTGCCGTTGTGATAGACCACATCGGGCGCCCAGTAGGTATTGTGGCCAGGCTGCACATTGATGGCAGCAGTGCCACGATACACCCATGTGGCGCCGTTGTCGTCGCTCGACGCCATGCCTATGGCGTTGCCATAGCAATAGGCCACGTCGCACGTCTCGCTATTGGCACGGCGTTGGGTGTAGAACATGTACCACTTGTGGTCATTGCGGTTGTATATAACGCAAGGGTCGGCAGCGCCGTCGGTAACCGGGTCACGGAAAAGCGGAGCCGGTGCATTGCGGTCACCAGCCGCCAGCTGCATAGCAAAGCATGCAAGCAAGATTGCAGTAATTAATCTAGTCAGGTTTTTCATAGTTACAAAGGTAATAAAAATTGCGCTACCACTCAATCATATATAGTGATTTTTTAGTAATTTTGCGGTAGAATTTATTGAGAACTCGAAATATCGATTATTCGAGTTTTAGACAATTCGAGAAAATAAATTTTATAACCATTTTATCCGTTATGATTAAAATCCATTCTGTCAACGGCTACATGTCACTGCTTTCATGGCGCCTCGGCAATATCTTGCAGCTTGCCACGCAGAGTTTCTGCAAGCGCTTTGTTGACTACAAGATAGACCCCTGCGGCAGGCTACGCGACCAGATGGAGATGGCGGCGCGCACTGTTCCCGCCAATATCGCAGAGGGCTCGTCACGTCATCAGACAAGCTACGAAACCGAGTTGAGGCTGCTTGATGTGGCTCGTGCCAGTGTCAGCGAGCTGGAAGGAGATTATTTAAACTGGCTCATGCGCCATGGCTCCACAATGTGGCACACCAGCGACGCACGGCATGTCGAGGTGCGCAACTTCCAGTTTCGCGATGCTCCTTCACTCTCTCAGGATTACATGGCTGAAATCAGCGAGTACATCCTTGCCGAATACACCCGCTTTGCAACCCTGCTTCGCACCGATGATTCCATACACTCGGCATGTGTGATAATGGTGCTATGCGAACGCGTGAAGCAATTAATCACCGCCCAAATCAACAAACGACTTGGAGATTTCAAAGAAGAAGGCGGTTTCACCGAGAACATGACGCAAGAACGCCTCGCTTCTATAAAAGAGAAAGCAAATACCAATGGTGCGCCCCTCTGTCCCAAATGCGGATCTCCAATGCGCCAGCGAACCATCAAGAAGGTAACGCACCAAGGCGAGCAATTCTGGGGATGTACCGACTACCCAAAATGCGACGGCACAAGACGGATGCAATAATAATGAGGTATTTCGCAACCTCTATGCGATTTTTTTGCTAAATTTGCAGTGATGAAAGTTTATTTACACAACCACCCGCATGATGTGACCGCCCAGGAACTGGAACGTGACCTCGTTTTGCTGCCCGAGTGGCGTCGCAAGGCTGTGCTTGCCTATAAGTTCCACATCGACCGCGTGCTCAGCGCCAAGGCTTACTTGCTGCTAGCACAAGCCGTAGATGAAGTGTGGGGCATCACGGACGCACTGCAATTTGACCTGAGCGAGCACGGCAAGCCCTCGCTGCACGGCCACCCCGAGGTGCACTTCAACATGAGCCACTGCAAGCAAGGGGTGATGTGCGTGGTAGATGAGCATCCAGTGGGATGCGACATCGAGGGCATAGTGAAGGATGTGAAACTAGACTTGTGCCACTACTGCATGAGCGATGACGAAACCGACCGCATACTTGCTGCCAGCGACCCAAGGGTGGAATTTACCCGACTGTGGACCATGAAAGAGGCGGTGCTCAAACTCACCGGCGACGGCCTGAACAAGAGCATGAACGACGTGCTCACCAGCGACCTGATGACCGGCATCAACGTGCAGTGCACCATAGATATGGAACATGGCTACTGCTACTCAATCGCCACCACAATCTCCCACCGAGGCACAGTGGAAATCTAGTTTACCAGATTTTAGTGATTCGATATTCCGTACCTAAAGCACGGAATTTTCCTATCAACACTTTTTACAGCCATTTCGGCGTACCTATGGCACGCCTGCATGGCTGCCTACTATATCGAGGGTGTGTCAAAATGCGCTTAGGTATGGTAACAATTCTTTTGCCCTTACAGGGCGCATTGATTTACCTCCTGTCACCCAAGGCGTTGCCTTGGGCTAGTAGCAACATTGCGCTTACAGCGCGCCGCCATTTCGTGCATTTTGACACACCCTCATCGGACCAGCAGATTTTCCTAGTGGGTAAATGACGACGGAGTCGTCACATTGCATCGTAACCGGCGGTCGTAGACCGTCGGAACAACGGAGCATATAGTACCGACCTCGAAGGGGTCGCACTTTTATCAGATTTATCACTTTTATCACTTTTATCAACTTTATCACTTTTATCAACTTTATCACTTTTATCAATCATCGGGGGCTTTTGTGAGCTTTTCTAGGTAGATAACAAGGAAAAGCGGAACCCGTATTGGATTCCGCCTAGTGATTCGCACAGGATTCAAACCTGTAACCTTCTGATCCGTAGTCAGATGCTCTATTCAGTTGAGCTAGCGAACCATTTATTTCCGTTTTGCGAGTGCAAAGTTACGACGTTTTTCCGAATTGACCAAATATTTTCGCAACTTTTTTTCGAAAAAATTTCATCAAAAATCACTCTCGCTTATCAATCAACGAATTAGAGCAACCAGGTTGCAACCGCCCATACGCCTAAAATTGCCAAAGCGATGAGAGTGGGACCCACGAGGGTCTTATAATTCACGAGATACAGTCCCTGCTTGGGTACATCTACGAGTTCGGCCTTGTGGTCGGCTGTAGCGAGCTGCTTCTCATCAACGGGATTTACGGGTTGTTCTACCTCTTTATATAAACATGCTTTCATTTTCTATGTCGTTTTTTTGTTTAACCGTGCAAAGTTAGTTATAATTTTCGGGAATAGCGTCATGATTGTTGAAAAAACTGTCGTTTTTTGTGTAACTTTGCAACGATGAAGCGCAAGTTATACATATTCAACCCCGAGAACGACATGGCACTGGGGTGCGGCAAGGACAGTTACAATGCCCCGAAATGGGCATTGCAGTGGCGTCACGACCTTGAACTGCTGGCAGGGTATCTTGCCAGCGAGGGAAGCATGGTGCTTGCCCGCGACGCCCAGGCGGCGCAGCGTTGGCTTGACAGCCGCCATCTGGAAGTTGAGGCCATCGACGCCAGCATGCTGCATGCACTGCGCGACATCGAAATCGTGCCCTGGGGGTGGAGCATGCCGCTGTGCAAAGAGCTTGCCCTCGCCGGTATGCACAGGTCATTGCTGCCCTCGCCCGAGGAAATGGCCACAGTGCGCGACCTTGCCCACCGGCGCACATCGATCGCGGTGCACGAGGCAATGAGGCAAGAAATGAATCGTGACTTCTCCCCTATCCCGGTGGAACTGGGCAATAGCAGCGACGTGCTGCAATGGGCACTCGCCCACCCCGGTTGCTACATCAAGACTCCGTGGAGCGGTAGCGGGCGCGGCGTGTATCGTGCCATCGATGCCGGCACCGAGCAGTTTGAGCGGTGGTGTGCCGGGGCGATTGCACGCCAGGGAAGCGTGCTGTGTGAGGAAGCGCTCGACAAGGTGCTGGACTTCGCGCTGGAATATCATTGCGATGCGGTAAATGGTTGCCAGTTTGCTGGTTACTCGGTATTCAAGAGCGACGAGCAGAGCCAGTATGGCTGCGGCATCGTGGATCAGCCAAGCGCGCTGCGTCATGCGATTGCAAGCCTTTATCCTGGCATAGATGCAGTCAACGAGGCTATGAGACGGGTTATAGAACGGCTCATAGCTCCGCATTATAGCGGTTATCTGGGAGTAGATATGCTGCTCTATCGCAAGGGCGGTGCGATAGATATAGACCCCTGTGTGGAGGTAAACCTGCGCTGCACGATGGGCCTAGTGACCAGCATGCTAGGCGAGCGACACGCTATGAGAGGCTCATTCTCAATAGTTCCTGCCAGCGATGCCACTCAAGCGCTTACACCTATATATAAAAACACCCGCCACGTGGCGCAGATTAAGGATGAAGGATGAGAGATGAGAGATGAGAGATGAAGGATTAAGGATTAAGGATTAAGGATTAAGGATGCTAACCCATCACTCATCTACGCTCAGGCATCTCGCGCAGTAGTAGCACAGCACTCGCGTGCACGACGGGGAACCCGTCGCACTGCATCGTAACCGGCGGTCGCCAGACCGTCGGACAGGGAGCCAGACCATCGGACAGGGAGCCAGACCGTCGGACAGGGAGCCAGACCATCGGATGGAAAACCATCTACCAATCGACCTCGGCAGAGGTCGCACTGCATCGTAACCGATTC
>JAGHSP010000062.1 GCA_018065815.1 Candidatus Sodaliphilus limicaballi
TTTCTAAAATGGCTAAACCACATAGTTTTTTTAAAACGATTAAACCTTTAAGCTTTTATTTGCCCAGGATGATGTTGAGGTCGGCGTTGATGTCGCTCACATCTACGATGCCGTTGCCATCCACGTCGGCACGGCCGTTGTATTTGCTTGCCGATTCTTTGCCCAGAACGATGTTGATGAGAAGGTTGGCATCGCTGATGTCAACAGTTCCGTTGCCGTCCACATCACCCGGGATATCGCTGCCGCCCTCTATGCTCTCAATCTTGAAGAAATTCTTCCAGTAATCGGCAGCCTTGTACTGTGCGAGGCAGCTGTTGTGTACCTTGAGGGTAGCTTGGTAGTAGAGGTTGCTCAAAGTGTTGGCTTTGACTGTGGGAGGAGTTGTGGGCTCGGCTATGATTGAAGTGAGCTTGCTGCAACCTGCAAACGCATATTCACCAATCTTGCGCACCGTTGCGGGAATCTTAATTTCGGTCATCGCCGACAGTCCGTTGAAGGCATAGTCGCCTATCGTCTCAAGGAATGTCATTTTGTCAATACCCGGGTCAATCATATTGGTTGCGCCCTCAAAGCAGTGATCGCCTATCCCGACCATCTTGTAACGCTTGTCGGCACCATAGAACTGGTTAAGCTCGCGTGAGCTTGCCATAAACTTGGTCATATTACCCATTCCGGGATAGTTGACATACATGGCAGTACCCGCATATTCCACACCATCCTCGGTAAAGGGGGTGGTGCTCAAAACAGTGATGCGATAAGGACTGCTGAAGGCGTTAGAAGTACTTGAGCCATAGGTAAAGTCACATGCACCGCTGGTGATGGTCTTGAACGCATTGTTCCAAACGGGTTTTGCCTTGTATGAATCAATATACTTGTAAGGCACATGCAAAGAGCAGGTTGAGGGTATGCCTGTTAAATCAATATTAGATTTATCCGATATATCTATTGTGTTAAGATACAATTCGGTCAAACTGCTCATTCCCTTAAACATTTCGCTATTGTAATATTTAATTTTAGGGACAAACAAACGCTTCACCTTGGTTCCACTGAATGCACGGTTGCCCAGGCTTTCAAAACCGTATGGAAGTACAACATCGCCAGTAAGACCAGAATTAAAGAATGCATCTGGTTCAATTCTTATAAGGTTTTTATTGAAAGCAAATGAGGTGAGTGAGCTGCACTCCATGAATGCATACTGGCGAATGTAACTGAGGTTGGGCAGCGAAACCGATGTGAGGTTTTTGCAATCATAGAAACTTGAATAGCCAATTGAGTCAACATTTTCTCCACCGGTGAATTTCGTTGGGTTAGAATAACGAAAAGCAAAATCGGCAATTTTAGTGACGGCATAGTACTTGCCACGAATCGAAAGAACAAACGGGATGTTGTTCTCGCCGCTAACGTTGCCATAGTTGATACCAGGCACAACAGATGCACGGCCGTCATATTTTGCTCCGTTGACTGTGCAGGGCTCGGTACTATTGATTGAGAAGTCCAGCTTGCCAATGCTCAGGTCAAAGCCTACTCGATGGTCATCGTTGATTGACTTGAAGCCACTCCACTTAGATTTGAAATCCGAAGCCAGCTCACGGCGAACATGCAGGTTGATATACTGGCGGAGAGCTGAAGTTGCAAATTCGTTAGCTTTCTCTATGGGGACACTGGTCGTGTTAAGATAAACATCTACCTCATCGAGATTGGCGCGACCCAAAAATGGTCCGTAGCCATCACTAGTGACATAGAAATCTTTTACCGAACTGGGAATAACTACTGCTTTACTAATGATATAATAAAACGGCATCATATCCAGAGCTGTAACACCGAATGGGATGTCGATGGTTTCCATTTTAGAGTTTGCAAAGGCATAACTGCCTATCGTGGTGAGCTGCGATGGGTAAACTGCAACCTTCTTGGCAGCAGGCATTGTGTGCAACTTGGTCAAGTCCTTAGTATAAAGGGCACCGTCATAACTTGCAAATTTCTTGTTCCACTCATCAACAGTGATTTTTTCAAGTTTATTGCAACTTCTCGCAAAGCCAATGTTGATGTATGTGACAGCGCTGGGTATTTCTAGGGTCTTTATGTTCGTGCCACTGAAGGAACAAAAACCGATACTGGTCACATTACTACCAATAGTAATATTTGTGATGTTTGAACGACCATCATAAGCAAAATCACCAATCTCGTAGATGTCATAAATTTTGTCATCGGGACCCACGAGACTGAGTGCAATCTTACTGCTGGTAGCAGTGGTGTTGTTATACGACTTCACGGCAATTTTGCCCGCTGAAGAGGAAGTGGCAGCATACTTGACCTCGTAGGTGTAGTCACCATTAGAACTATTGAATGTGTCGCCCACATTGAGTGCCCATGACGACAGCGCCACGGCAATCATTGAAACAAATGTCAGTATTTTTTTCATAATGAGTTAAAAGCCTCTCCCCCAACCCCTCTCCTGCAGAGAGAGGAGTTTTTATTATGGAAGTATCAGTAAGAGACTGATAGTTGAGGCATTTTGTTATTTAGTTATTATTTTTTTCAAAAAGCTACCCCAGTTCTCCCCTCTCTGAAGGAGAGGGGCCGGGGAGAGGCTTTTACTTGCCCAGGATAATGTTGAGCGAGATGTTAACATCCATAATGTCAACCACGCCGTTGCCATCCACGTCGGCACGGCCGCCGTACTTGGTTGCAGAGTCCTTGCCGAGCACAACATTGATGAGGATATTTGCATCGGTAATGTCAACCACGCCGTTGCCATCTACATCACCCTTGACTCCCCCACCCTGCTTGGGAAGGATATCAAGGTATATCTCGCTAAACGAGGGAGTCACATCGGGAACATAATAAGCGCTGCCCGAAGCAACGTAAGACTTCATTGCGGGCTTGTCGAGACGCTCATAGGTTTCGCTCCACACATAGTTGCCACTTGCGGGCATCACTGCATAGTCGCTCTCGGTGGTAACGGCTGTCATGCGATTACTCTTGGGAGCAGTAACACTTCCAGCGGGACGCTCGAGCAAGTATCTCTTACCGGGGGTAAGACCAGTGAGGATAACGCCTGTGCTCGCGGGCACCGATGTTACCTTCTCGGTAGTTGCCACAGTACCGGTGCCGGATGTACCCATGTTGTTGCCTTTAACGACATAGGCGTTCACGCCGCTTGCTGCGAAGTCAACGGGAACACACACGCCCAGTGCCATGGTCTTGTGGTCGGGCACGATGAAGGGGTTGAGGTTATTTTCAAGATTTGATGTGCTGCCACCGGTCCAGTTCTTTGCCTTGTTGAAATACTTGAGCAGGTCGTTGTAGTGCACATAGCAGCGGAAAACACTAGCGTTGTTGCCATAGAGCTGACCTTCCTGGGTGAGGTTTGACAGGCGGGGCAAAATGGTAAGGCTTGAGAGACTCTTTGCTCCGTAGAAAGCATAGTCTTTAAGCGTGGTAACAGAAGCGGGGACCACGAGAGTGGTAATACCCGAGCCCTCAAATGCCAAACTGCCGATAACCTTGAGACCTGTCATATATGTCATGTTAAGTGTCTTAATGCCAGTGGCGTTATGGAAACAGCCATAGTCAATCTCGGTAATGAGATAAGAGTTGTCAACGCCGTAATACTGGTTTCTCTCATATCCCGATGTACCAAAGGCGGTAGCAGTTTCGATGTTGGGGTGATAAACATATTTAGCAGTACCGGCATAGGTCTTGCCGTCAACTGTCACGGGCGTATTGTCAACAACAGTCATGTGATAAATCGAGTTATTGCGGTCGCTCATCTTGCCATAGGTGAAGTCGTAGGCACCGTTCTTGATAGCGAGTTTTTTCCAGCCTGAATGGCCATAAAATGTATTTATGCTGCCATAAGGCACATAAACTGAGCAAGAAGAAGCCACGCCTGTGAAATCGTAAGTGTTACCTGCTGCTGCGCCTGCTGTTGTGTTGATGACAATCTCGGTGAGCGACTTTGCACCCTTGGCAAAGTTGGAGCCCACCATAACACAACTGCTGGGGATGAGCAGGTGGGTAACATTAGAGCTGGCAAATGCCGATGCACCGAGAATATTGAAGCCGTAAGGCAGCACAACTTCCCCACCGAGTGTAGAACCTTCAAATGCGTTATCACCGATAATACCAAGTTCTGGTCCCCAGTTAACGGCTTCCAGTTTCTTGCAGTTCTTAAACGCGCTGGCGCCTATCTGCATCACATTGGGAAGAGAGATTGTGGTCACGCCTTCGCCTTCAAATGCCGACATGGCTACATGGAGGACATTCTTGCATCCATCCACAGGATACTCGGAACCGGGGAACTTGCGGAACGAGTTCTTGCCCAGGCGGGTAACTGCATACTTCTTTTGCTCGCCTTCGATGGTAAATGTAAGATAATCGGGCACCTCTTCAAGAAATCTCTCGTGAAAGAAGCCCTTCACGGTCTCAACCTCGCCGTCATAGGTCACGCCACCTATGGTTACAGGCTTGTCGCTGATTACCGAGTAAGTGAGTGATCTATCGTATGCCATATAGTCGGCAGCCACGATGTCATACTCGTTAATGCTCTTGAAAGAACTCCAACCGTTCTGCTTGTAAACGTCGGCATAACCATCGGGCACATGGAGATCGGGCAGATAGCCGGGAGAAAATGTTTCGGTCTTGTACACAGGAGGATTCTTTGAGTTGAACGCAAAGCGGTTCATGTTCTTACAACCATAGAATGCAAAGTCACCGATGGTCTTCACCGACGCAGGTAATGAGACAAACGACAGATTAGTGCAGTGTGAAAAAGCCCATTTACCCACCTGGTTGACACCATACCTCAGGAAAACACGCCTAACGTTGGGGTTACCAGCAAATGCATAATCAGCAATATTGTTAACCTGCTCGGGGACAATAACTTCTGGTTGAAGTTTTGTGTTGTTATAAGCAGCCGGCATCCACATGAGCGAATACATGTTCTTGCTATAAAGCACGCCGTCCTTGACCACATAATAGGAATTGGTTGACGGGATTGTCACTGTGGCAATGTTATTGCTGTTGTAGAACGCACCGCCATAGAAATTCTTCAACGTCGAGGGAAGATCTACCGAGGTGAGTCCTGAACAGCCCTCAAAGGCCTTGGAATGTATTGACTCGATGATAGACTTTTCGAAGTTGACAGCCGTCATTGTCGTATTGCCCGAGAATGCAAATGGCGCAATGGAAAGCACATCAAGATTCTCGCCGTTGTAAGACACACTGCGTGGGATCATTACACTCGCATCATTGCCAGTATATTTTAAAATACTTGCCGATGTCGTGGTCTCAACATAATATTCAAACTTGCCCGAAGTGAACCAATCGCCCACCTTAGCAGCCCATGACGACATCGCCACGGCAATCATCTCTGATAAAATAATTAATTTTTTCATATATTATTTTTGTTTTAAAATTATCGTTATTTTTTTTACAAAAACTTTAATCTACAAAGATAATAATTTTCACAATCATTTGAGAGG
>JAGHSP010000161.1 GCA_018065815.1 Candidatus Sodaliphilus limicaballi
TATAGGCCGTAGTCCTCGGGCTTCTCGGCGCCCACGTTGCAGGTAGCCCACAGCACGCCGCCGGGGAGACCCAGGTCGACATATTCATGTGTCTCGGGCACGTCCTTTCCCAGGACGATATTGATGACAATGTTGATGTCGCTCACATCGGTTGTGCCGTCACCATTCACGTCGGTATTGCCCGGGCCGCCTTTACCCAGAACCTTGTTGATCACAATATTAATGTCGCTCACGTCAACAGTATTATCGCCATTCACGTCACCCCTCACCGCAGCGGTGGCCTGCAGACAGCACACCATAGCCAAAAGCAAAAATATTTTTTTCATACTAATTGTTATTTATTAATGCAATACAACTGCAAATATACAACATTTTTTTGTATTAACCACCATAATTCATTAACGAACAGACATTAAAAGAAGTAGTGTCAATCTGGCGCAACCGTGAAGAGCGCAGCGCTTGCAGCGCGCCGCCCTTTCATGCATTTTGCGACACCTACTTTTTATATAGTTCAGGGTCTAATAGTATATCATTGCCTATTTTTATGCATCTGAATATCTGCTATAAAAGCCCCTTATATAATTGTCCTCTATAGATGTGTGGCGACTGCCCTTTTCGGTTAATAGAAAAGTCTATTATTGTCCCAGCAGGATTGTTATGACCACCGAAACCTTTTTCTATCATCACATTCAGATTTCTACAGATAGACTCATTGATGCATTCAAAGACAGCAGAATATTTGCAGTCTTTCCCTGTTTTTGAGAAGTCGTCTTCCGAATTTGGGGTCTCTATGATTTCTTTTGCTTCTTCTTTTTTTACATAATTATTTCGCCCAGAGTGATAGGGCAAAGCAGGTTCTTCCTTTTCCCAGCACTCACACTTTACTGCTGGGTCATCTTCTAGTTCGTAGAAAACGAAACCCGCTTGCTGATATTGCCCGCAATATCTTGCAGCACTTTCTCGGGAAATGTTAATCACTGCGCATGAATATTCTTTCTGCCCTTCCCATTGATCTATTAATGGTATAGTCACATAATTAGCGCCTTTCAATAATTTATGTAGCGTTCTTAAATTAACGTCATTTTGCGCAGTCATTAAATCAGGGGTTGAAGAAGTAAACACTGCTATAGTTCTTATACCTTGATATCCACTTTTACCCTTTCTGAATGCATTGATGATGTGCTTTTGCGTGCGGTTTTTCGCATTAACAGAGTCATCACTTAAGACACGTGATATACTCTCTCTGATGATTTCTTCTATTCTATTGTTCATTTCCTTAAACGTTTCATGTCTAGCTTTGAGTGCTCTTTTGAGAACCCTCCGTTACTGCAAATATACACTCTTTTTTCTAATTGCGGTAAGAAACCGGACAAAAAAGAAGGATAAAATTGTTATCATTTTTTTATACGTATATTTGCTATTGATATGTCAAGAGTTTGGTATACTTTTGCACCGTCAATGACTCAGAGAGTTATTGAATCATTAACAACTAAATTTATATACATTATTATGAACGTGATTTCAAAAGAAATGCTTGAGAACTTTAAATCAGTGCTGAACAACGGGGTAGAAACAATCACGAGGCTTGCCGAGCAAGGTTACGAAACCTTTGAGCCCTTCAACGATATTATCGTTTACAAAAAGGACGGGAAGGAAGGGCTCATCTGCCTTGGTACTGATATCGTGACCGATGTCATCTTTGACAAAACCGACTTCAACGAGCGCGAGATTGTCATGGCACAGTACGAAGGCGAGTGGTACTTCATTGACGAGAACGGCAACCTCACCGCCAACGAGGACGACGCCTTTGTCTCGGCAAGTCCCAGTTGAGACGGTACACCACCACGAAAAAGACATACCCATGAGAGACTGAATATGGGGAACTTTATCGTCATATCCAAGTCGTCTGAATCTTTCAACAGAATCAAGGTCTAACCCTATTCTTTCGGCCTTTGCGGGATTAGTTCGCAGAGTGGAGATTAGGAGTTGGACCTTTTCGTGTGTCCTTGCGGGGATTACTTTTTTGTGCATTTTTGCTCGTTATTGTAAAAATAATGACTACCTTTGCCGTGTGATTCCTAATGTAATGGTTTTATGAAGAAATATTTTCTGTTTTTTGCTATGGTTCTTACAGCTGCTCTCATGGCTAATGCACAGGGGAAGAACTACATGAATGTGCATCAGCCTGACGGCGAGGACAAGAGTTATGAAGTGACCCCCGACCTCAAGGTGACATGGGGTGCTAAAACCGAGAAAGAAGAGAACAAGGAAGATGGACACCGCTATGTTGACTTGGGCTTGACATCTGGACTGAGATGGGCTGCCTGCAACATCGGAGCCGAAGAACCTTGGGACTATGGCCACTACTTCTGTTGGGGCGAGATGGGTGTGAAAGATGATTACTCTCTTGCCAACTATGCCTACAAGGACAACCCCACCGAGTTGCCCCAGGACAAGGACGTAGCCCACCTGAGCTGGCGCGGATACTGGCGCATGCCCACGCGTGTAGATTTTAAGGAGCTCATGGAGGAATGCACCTGGACATTCGAGCGCAACTATCACGGCACCCACGGCTATGTGGTGACAGGTCCTAACGGAAACTCCATTTTCCTTCCTGCCGGCGGACTGCGCAATGGCCTCAACCTGGTCCTGGACAATGAATATGGCTATTTCTGGTCGTCATCGATCATCAATCAGGACCATACCCGTGGATGGATCTTGAGATACAACAATGCCACCATTGACAGGGTAGATGAGCTGCGTCACTGTGGACTCCCCGTCCGTCCTGTTTTACCCAAACATGAATAATAAAATAATATAAATAAAAAGTATAAAGACATGATTAAGAATTTATTATCGATGGCACTGCTCACAAT
>JAGHSP010000279.1 GCA_018065815.1 Candidatus Sodaliphilus limicaballi
GTGATTAACTTTGCACAAAGAAAAAATCAAATCAGATGAAACGACAGTACTCAATTCTCTTAATTCTGCTGCTGGCAACATTATCGTTGAGCGCACAGATAGTAACTCCTGTGAAATGGAAAACATCAGTCAAGATGAACGACGACAAACACGGAGTTGTAGTCATGCAAGCGAAAATTGACAACGGGTGGCACATGTATGCCACCGAGTTGCCAGATGGCGGTCCAGTAGCAACTTCGGTTGAATGGTCAACCCTCAACGGAGTGAAACTCGACGGTAAATTAACGTGGGACAACAAACCTGTTGAGAAACACGACAAATCATTCGACATGACCCTCAAGTGGTGGGAAAAGAAGGTTACTCTCTCACAAGGTTTCGTTGTGACCGGAGAAGAATACGAGATAAAGGGCACTATCCGTTACATGGCTTGTGACGACCAGCAGTGCTCGGCTCCCGAAACCGAACAGATGAGTTTCAAAGGCAAAGCCGACGCTCTAGCTGACACTGCAAACACCGCGCTCGATTCAGCAACTGTTTCTTTAGGCACCACTCAAACCACAAATCCTGCTGGCGACACTTGGGCGCCAGTCAAAGTTGACAACGGTGTTGAAACAGGACAAACCGGGTCATCGTCGTTATGGCTGATTTTCATCGCATGCTTTGGAGGAGGGCTTCTCGCACTGCTCACCCCATGCGTGTGGCCCATTATCCCCATGACAGTGAGCTTCTTCCTCAAGAAGAGCGGTTCAAGGGCCAAGTCAATAAAGAATGCTGTCATCTATGGACTTTCTATTATAATAATTTATGTAGCGTTAGGACTAGTCGTGACTGCGATATTTGGTCCCAGTATGCTCAATGCCATTGCCACAAACGCTGTGTGCAACATTATTTTCTTTGCATTGCTCGTAGTGTTTGCATTATCTTTCTTCGGGGCATTTGAGATCAAACTACCCGAATCATGGTCCAATAAGATCGACTCTAAAGCAGAACAAACCACAGGCCTTTTGAGCATATTCTTCATGGCCTTCACACTTGCCATTGTGTCATTTTCTTGCACAGGCCCTATCATCGGCACATTGCTCGTTGAGGCTGCAAGCCAGGGTAGCGGCATTGCTCCCGCTGTGGGAATGCTTGGATTTGCAATAGCGCTTGCTATTCCATTTACAATCTTTGCGTTATTCCCCTCTATGCTCAAGAAGATGCCCAAGTCGGGCGGATGGATGAACACCGTCAAGGTGCTATTAGGTTTCATTGAGTTGGCATTATCGCTCAAGTTCTTGTCTGTTGCCGACCTAGCTTATGGCTGGCACATACTTGACCGCGAAGTGTTCCTGGCGCTGTGGATAGCAATATTCCTGATGTTGGGTCTTTATTTACTCGGCATATTCCGTTTCAGCAGCGACGGCGAGAGTTCGCAGCCAGGTGTAGGTGTCACCCGTGCTATGCTGGGGCTGGTTGCACTGGCGTTCACCGCCTATCTCATTCCTGGCCTGTGGGGCGCTCCATTGAGAGCAACGAGCGCATTTGTACCGCCATTGTACACCCAAGACTTCAACCTTTATGGCGAAGAACTTGTTGAGTGGGACGATTTTGACAAGGGTCTTGAAGCAGCAGAACGTAGCGGCAAACCTGTATTCGTTGATTTTTCTGGTTACGGCTGTGTGAATTGCCGCAAGATGGACGGAGCCGTGCTTGATGTAGATGAGGTGAAGACTTTGATATCCAAAGAATTTGTCACCGTGAAACTCATGGTTGACGATAAAGCTCCACTAGAAAAAGTCATAACCGTGGAAGAAAATGGAAAGAGTCGCGAGCTGACTACAAAAGGTGACCTGTGGAGCTACCTGCAACGCCACAAATTCAATGCTAACTCACAACCATACTATGTGGTGCTGAACAGCAAGGGCGAATTACTCTCTGGTCCCTTTACCTACGACGAGAATGTCGAAGCATTTAAAGATTTCTTAAACAAAGGATTAAACAATGCCAAATAACAGTAAAGACACTAAACTGAAAGCATTCGGCGAACTGCTGGATGTACTCGATATATTACGGGCAAAATGCCCCTGGGATTCAGTGCAGACTAATGAAAGCCTGCGTCCTAACACCATTGAGGAAACAATGGAGCTTGCCGAGGCTATTATCGAATGTGACAACGACAAGATGCGCAAGGAATTGGGCGACGTGTTGCTTCACATTCTGTTTTATTCAGTGATTGCCAACGAGCAGAGCCATTTTGACATTGCCGATGTGTGTAATTCACTTCGCGAGAAATTGATTTTCCGCCACCCTCACATCTTTGGAGACACACAGGCCGATAACGCGCAGCAAGTGCGTGAAAACTGGGAAGTCATCAAAATGAAAGAAAAGGACGGCAACAAGTCTGTTTTGAGCGGAGTGCCCTCTACCCTGCCCTCGCTCATTAAAGCCGAACGTGTGCAGGAGAAAGCTGCCAACGTGGGGTTTGATTGGGAAAATCGCGAGGACGTGTGGGACAAGGTGAAAGAGGAAATCAACGAAGTCGAGCAAGAGATAAAAGCCGGCAACGAAGTGAATACTGAAAAAGAGTTTGGCGACCTGTTCTTTGCACTAGTAAATGCCGCCCGACTTTATGGTGTGCGTCCCGACAATGCGCTTGAAAAAACCAACCGCAAATTCATTGCGAGGTTCAACCACATCGAGAAACGTGCTGCACAAGAAGGATTAAAACTCAACGAAATGACCCTTATACAGATGGATAAATTCTGGGACGAGGCTAAATCATTACATTTAGGCGAGATATGATAGTTTGTGTTACCGAGAAACCCAGCGTTGCACGAGACATTGCCACAATTTTAGGGGCAAACTCACGTCGTGACGGCTTTTTCGAAGGAAATGGATACTGTGTGACATGGACATTCGGTCACCTGTGCACACTCAAGGAACCAGCCGACTACTCTCCTCTGTGGAACCGCTGGAGCCTAGGGGTGCTTCCCATGATGCCCCAGCGATTTGGCATCAAGTTAATTGACGACGAAGGCATCAAGAAACAATTTCATGTCATCGAATCCCTCATTGCATCGGCCGACGAAGTCGTGAACTGCGGTGATGCCGGCCAGGAAGGAGAACTTATCCAGCGATGGGTATATCAAAAGGCGCAATGCAACAAACCCGTGAAACGCCTTTGGATTTCTTCTCTTACCGACGAAAGTATTCGTGAGGGATTTAAACAACTAAAACCAGCAAGCGAATTTGACAACCTTTACTTCGCAGGTCTTTCACGTGCCATTGGAGACTGGATGCTAGGCATGAATGCAACCCGGCTTTACACTTTAAAATATTCACAGTCGCGCAATGTGCTTTCAATAGGACGTGTGCAGACGCCCACACTAGCACTTATAGTAAATCGTCAACGAGAAATAGAGAACTTCGTCCCTGAGGATTATTGGGAAATCAAGACCGTGTATCGTGATGTTACATTCAACTCCACAAAAGGCCGATACAAGAGCGTTGACGAAGCTAATGCTGTAATTGAAAGCATTAAGCAATACCCGTTGGTAATTAACAGCATCGAGAAGAAAAACGGCAAAGAAGCACCACCCCGCCTGTTTGACTTGACAACACTGCAAGTTGAGTGTAACAAGAAATTTTCGTTCACTGCCGACGAGACGCTGAAACTCATTCAATCACTCTATGAGAAAAAAGTGACTACCTACCCGCGTGTAGATACCACCTACTTGAGCGAGGATATTTATGAAAAGATTCCCGGCATCATGCAGGCCATGAAACCATACGCGCCTCTCACAGCTCCAGTGCTTCAGTTACCCAAACTGCCCAAGAGCAAAAAGGTGTTTGACAACAGCAAGGTTACCGACCACCATGCTATTATACCCACCAACATGGATCCTAGCAAGGTTTTCTTGTCACATGATGAGAAACTGGTTTACAACCTTATTGCAAAGCGATTTATAGCTGCATTTTATCCCGACTGCGAATTTGCTACGACAACTGTGATGGCAACAGCCAACACTACCGAGTTCAAAGCAACTGGCAAAGTGATTATGAAAGAAGGTTGGCGTGTTATATTCAATAAAGAAAAGGACACCGACGCCAATGCCAAGGACGATGACAACGGAATCATGCCAGAGTTTGTGAAAGGCGAAAGCGGACCTCACACACCGTCTTTGCTCAAAAAAGCTACACAACCCCCAAAACCATATACCGAGGGTACCTTGCTTCGTGCAATGGAAACTGCTGGAAAAACAGTAGATGACGAAGAGCTGCGTGAAGCTATGAAGGAAAACGGCATAGGCCGTCCTTCGACTAGGGCTGCAATAATTGAGACATTGTTCAAACGCAAATACATACGCAAGGAAAGAAAAAGCCTCTCGGCTACACTTGCTGGCGTGCAACTAATTGACACGATAAAGGAAGAACTGCTCAAGAGCGCAAAGCTGACAGGCTTGTGGGAGAACAAACTTCGTCATATCGAGCGAGGAGAATTCAGTGCACAGCAGTTCATCGACGAACTAAAAGCAATGGTCAACGAGGTTGTGCTCAATGTGATGCGCGACAACTCGGGCGGAAGCATCATTGTGGAGCAAGATTCTCCCAAAAAGCCTAAAACGCCCTCGTCAGGAGAGAAAAAAACACGTGCACCACGCATCAAGTCTATTGAAGAAATTGCTTGTCCTGTGTGCGGCAAGGGGCATTTGGTAAAGGGCAAAAGCGCATATGGATGCAGCGAGTTTCGTAATGGGTGTAACACACTGTTTCCTTTCGCACAATTTCCCGCCGACCTGACTCCTGCAAAGTTGCGTCAGGCGATAACCAAACAATACAAAAACAAATGAATCTCATGCATAACCAAGACCTAAGCGAAATTGAGATATTCCCGATAGTTGATCCTAAAGGTAATGTCATAGGCAAAGCAACCCGTAAGGAATGTCATTCGGGGAGCAAATTGTTACACCCTGTTGTCCACCTTCATGTGTTTAACAAACAGGGCAAACTATTCTTGCAACGAAGAGCGCTCACAAAGTATATCCAGCCAGGAAAGTGGGATACCGCAGTAGGCGGACATCGTGACTATGGCGAAACTGTGGAGCAAGCATTAGCACGCGAAGCTCGTGAAGAAATAGGAATAATTGATTTTGTTCCTGTCAAGCTGTTTCACTACGTTTACAATAGCGACAAAGAAAGCGAACTAGTAGATACATATTGCACAATAACCGACCAGGAGTCATTCACATGCGACCCAGCCGAAGTAATCGAAGGCAAATTCTGGTCAATACAGGAAATCACTGATGCTCTGGGATCTGGAATGCTTACTCCTAATTTTGAAGACGAATTCAAGCTTTTAATGAAAGCTCTTCCAAACGTGTTTCCCCAACTTTTTAACGCATAAGAATAAAAAAAACACTATTTTTGTTGCACAGAATAAATAAAAGTATTAACTTTGCACACGCAAATGAGAAATGGTCTCTTGGATGAGTGGTTTAGTCATCGGTCTGCAAAACCGGGTACAGCGGTTCGAATCCGCTAGAGACCTCTTCAAATCAAAAGATTCTCCTAATTCATCACGATTTAGGAGATTTTTTTTTCAATTTACCGCATAGGTCAAAATCACGGAACAGCGGATTTTCCTGGTTGGTGAGACAAGAAATAAATATGGAGAGAAGGTGAAACATCCCTTTGGGGATGTGATATGGTAGGCAGCCATGCAGGCGTCTATGGGTGGTACGCCGAAATGGCTGTAAAAAGTAGATAATAATTGCCCGTTTAGGTACGGAATAAAAAATCAGCAAATAACTTGCTACCACAGCTTATGATATTATTTAACGTAAGTTCGACGAAAATAATCAGAAGATTGTGAGTTGTTTATCCTCAACTCGCTCCAAATCCAGCATTGGTTTCTTCGGGAAGAAGCAGTAGGCGGCTATACCA
>JAGHSP010000243.1 GCA_018065815.1 Candidatus Sodaliphilus limicaballi
AGCAGAAGGTGATATCTATCACGCTTAACTATAAGACCCTCTCTATGAAAGTGGGCGAGAAAGCGGACCTTACTGTAGCTGTTCTGCCTACCGATGCCGACAACAGAACTGTGACATTCACAAGCTCTAATCCCGAAGTCGCTACTGTCGTAGAGGGTGCAAGAGGAAGACGCAGTGTTCAGGCATTGGCACCTGGTTCGGCTTATATCTACTGCCGTGCCAACGATGGCGGCGGTGCATCAGCCTCAATCAGGGTAACAGTAACCGAGTAAAAACTGAAAAAAGAAAAATGTGTAAAAAAAGAAAATGATTTGTTTTAATATTTATGGCTGGCGCCTGTAAAATGGTGGACTCCGTCCACAAAATAAGATTACTTTATCTATCAGGTAACTCCATTTTGCTTGCGGAGCAAGCCATTTTATTTGCGAAGCAATAAAATCATATTAAAAATATTTTCTTTATTACCAGACAACAAAATAATATAATGATATGAAAAAGATAATATCTCTTGCACTTGCGCTTGTAATCGGGGCAATGTCGGTCAATGCTCAGATAGTGAAGGGCGACATGAACGTTGACAAGATAATCGATGTGTCGGACCTCAACGAGTCGATTGATGTCATGGGTGGTCGAAAGCCCTATCAGTATATCCAGGCAGGCGACCCCTCTACAGTGGATAACAGCCTCGTGACTGGTACATGGTACAAGACCAGGACCGATTTCATCACCCTTAACGCCGACGGCACTACCGACTACAGTGGCGCCTCTTCCTATAAGTTTTTCCCTTATCAGGGCGCTTTGATGTTCTATGACGCACAGGACAAAGTCGTGGGTGAGATTACCGTCGATATGCTGAAAGAAGGCTACATGGTGTGCGTGCCCAAGAGCACAGGAGTGCTCACAGTGCTCACAACCACCCGTCCTGCACAGTTGGTGACTTCTATCCGACTCCTTAACACATCTATCAAAATGTGTCCCGGTGAGTTTTGGGTTCTTATAGCTACGGTTCTGCCCACTACAGCCGACAACAAGACTTTGACCTTTGAGAGCAGTGACAATAAAGTTGTCCGCACCGAAGGACGCAAAATATTCGCTGTGGCATTGGGTACCGCTACAATTACCTGTAGAGCTACCGACGGCAGTGGCGTGACTGCCACATGCGAGGTCACAGTGGAGCCCAGAGATCTCTCGGGTACCGATGATAACGGTCGTGAGTATGTTGACTTAGGTCTTCCCAGCTTAACACGGTGGGCAACATGCAACTTGGGTGCCGACACGCCCGAGGACACCGGGATGAGATTTGCTTGGGGCGATACTGTAGGTTACAAAGGCGGTCACGCGTTTAACGAAGCGAACTATGTCCATTGCAATGGCAGTGGTTCGCTCTTGACTAAGTATTGCAATGATATCAATTACTGGGACGCGTCCACTGGATTGCCTATGGATAACAAATTAGAACTTGATCCCGAAGACGATGCCGCTTATGCAAAATGGGGCAGCAATTGGCGTATGCCTACATTAAAACAAGTCGAAGAATTAGAGAATTCTCGATATACTAAAATTGAATTAGCAACTCTTAACGGTAAATATGTCAATAAAATAACAAGCCGAATCAACGGCAGGTGCATTTATATTCCTGTAGATAACTATTATGATTACAAGCTGGGATCTTACAGATGCTTTGAAGTCTGGACGCGTACTCTTTGGAGAAAAGATGATCCGAGCCGAGCATATGTGTTTGAATCCGCATACGATGTGGGTTGGGATATGATGATTTTAAGAGATGTTATAGATGCGCGTTGGATTGGATATCATATTCGTCCGGTCTATGTAGGTGATTAATACCGTTTTCACGACACGATTGACAATCAGTCCCAAATAAATAATAAATAAAGGGTACGTTACTTAGTTGTAGCGTACCCGGTTTATATCAAGTAAATGGGATTAACCGATTATGTAGTCCTCGATGTTGCGGGTTTCACGGGAGATATTCATCCCTAAGCGGATTATCTGCTGGCCGGTGAGGGCGAAGGGCAGGGGGTAGTCTTTGCGCGAAATCTGGTCGAGGGCATCTTGGGCTGTGCCGTCAAACTTGAACTCAATAACATAGCAGTATTGCGGCGTCTGCAACACCATGTCGATGCGGCCATTGCTTGTGTGATACTCTGCCTGGACGTGCATGCCCAGGAGTTTGTGCAGCAGCCA
>JAGHSP010000133.1 GCA_018065815.1 Candidatus Sodaliphilus limicaballi
TAATTGTTCTTTGTTATCAATTCCAGTGCAAAGTTAGTGCAAATTTTCCAATATTGCAAAATTTCAGCAATATCTGTGCGGGCTTCGCTATGTTTTCTTCTTGTCTTTTTTCCTACCGAAAAGGAGGTGCGTGCGGTTGACGATGAGCACTGCCAGCATGCTTGCAAGATACAAGAGAACGAAGTTGAGCAAGCGTCCTTTGGGGTTCATGTCGTCGGCAAGCTGCGACACGGGTAGTTCACCATCGTGTATCACCTGCGGATCAATCGACACCAGTGTGCGCTTCCACTCGACTACTCCGTCACGCGCATAGACGATTGCAGGATTGCCTCGCGCCATCATCTTTATCTCGCTGTCGTCGGCACTATACAGGGGATAGTGTGCCATCGCTATGTCGTTCCACTCTTCGATTTGCTCCTCGCTTGCCGATGTCACGCCCACCACATTCACGCCATGGCGATAAGCATACTCTTGCAGTTCGTTGATGAGGAAAGTGGACGCGATGTTCACCTTTTCAATCTCGGGAATGAGGATGAGCAGCAGTTGCTCGCTGGTGACTAACTCGTCGCTCACGTCGTCGCCATTGTCCCACACGGCAAAGCTGTTGCCCGTAGCAATAGAGTCGTGTTCGTGTGACGGCGCCACCGCCTTGCGTGCAACAAAATCCCAGTCGCTGTCGTCATCGGGCACGCTGTCGATCGTGAACTCACGCTCTACCCCATCGCGGGCATAAATGAATACATAATCGTCATCGCTGGGCGATGTGGCATTAGAAACCAACTTGGTGCCTATCTTGTAAGGGCGGAAGTCGAGCATGGGCTGCGTGAAATAGCCCACCACCGAAATGGTTATCGGCAGAATGAATGACAGCAGCATGACCATCCACTGCACAGCGGGTCCGTAGAGCGACGGCACGCATTTGTTGAGCAGCACCAGGTAGATAGTGCCAGCCAGCAGGACGACATTCTTGCCAAACGTGGCCCAGTTGCTCATCACGAGGTAGTCGCCGAAGCAGCCACAGTCGGGCACAGCGTCAGTGATAGCAAGCCACAGGGTGAGCGGCGTCATGACTAGCATGAACAACGCCGCAAGCACAGGAACCACGCGACGGCACGAGCCGGTAAGCAACAGGACGCCCAGGACAAACTCTACCGCTGCCAGAGCAAATGCGCCGAAGACCGTGAGACCAGCCAGGCTGTCAAGTCCCATCGTGAGCAGGTATTCATTCAGCTTGTAATAAGTGCCCCACGGGTCTATGGCCTTGACAAAACCGGAGAAAACAAAGACACCGCCCACGACAATGCGCATGAGCGTGACCATAACCTTGACCACCCATGAAGATTTAGATGATGAAGCGGGAACCTTGTTCTCAACTTCAGTGTGCGCAGGATTGTTATTATTCAGCTCCTTCGTCATGCTTTATCAATGCAAACACTGAATAGTTGATCATGTCCTGATAATTGGCATCGATACCTTCGCTCACGAGGGTGTTGCCATTGTTGTTCTCAATCTCTTTAGTGCGCTGTATCTTCGACAAGATGAGATCGGTGTAGCTCGAGATGCGCATGTCACGCCAAGCCTCGCCATAGTCGGTGTTCTTTGCGATCATCAGTTCCTTGGTGGCGTTGATGTGACGGTCATAGAGAGCCAGCGCCTCCTCGGCAGTCATATCTACCGTATCGCTATATCCGCGCTCAAGCTGCACAAGTCCCATCACGCCATAATTGATGATGCCGATGAACTCGGGCCAGATGCCCTCGCCCACCTTGGTCTCGCCATTGACCTCAAGTGTGCGGATGCGCTTTGCCTTGATGAATATCTGGTCGGTTACCGACTGTGGACGCAGTATGCGCCATGCGGGGCCGTAGTCTTTCATCTTTTTCACGAACAAGTCGCGGCAACGAGCTATGACTGCATCATATTGTTTACTTGTATTACTCATTGATTATTACCTAATTTGATTCAATCTACAAAGTTACAACTATTTTGACGAAAACGAAAACGAAAACGAAAACTTTTTCTTACCATGCCCACACTAAACCATCAAATATGGGCAACCTTATCATACTTGAGGTTTTCGCGTGAGTGAACCCAGGTAATCGTAGTGCTCGCCGTGCTCGATGACCTCAAAGCAATAACCATGCTCGAAAGCGGCTTCGGCCATCGTGTCGGCATCGATATATAGCCAGTCAAACTGTTCTCCCTTCACGCGGCCATACTGCATTTGGTATTGTATCTCGCCATAATATCCAGGGGTGCCAGGAAGTTCGATGATGCCGTCCTCGCCTTCAAACACGTAGCAGATGTCGCTCGAATCAAACAACACCTTGCCACCCGGGGCAAGAATGCGGTCAAGCTGCTTGAAGAATTGCTCCATACGGTCAAGTGTGCCCACGATGCCAATTCCATTCATCAGCATCAAGATAGTGTCGTATTTTTCCTCCACGTCATAGAAGTCCTGTTCTAGAACATGAGCGAGACCACGCTTGCGCATAGTATCGACCGACGACGGCGAAATGTCTATCGCAGTGATATTTGCTCCGCGCCGTTGCAGTTCGAGCGAGTGACAGCCTGCGCCAGCCCCCACGTCGAGAATGCGTCCCGAAGCAAGTTCGACGGCCTTTTGCTCAAGGACGGGCATATCTTTGAAGTCACGAAACAACGTGGCTACGGGGAACTCGTCCTCATAGAACATGGGAGAGAACAACCGCAACTTGCTGGCCTTTCCGGTGGCATGAAAATCGGCAATGGCCAAGCCCATGGGATCTTTGTCTTTAGTCATAATCATAAAAATAAATAAAGTCGCCGCCCGACGTAAAAGCAAGCAGCGACTCATTATGAGAAATCCACACCAAAGGGATATGATGAAAACTCCGATAAAAACAGGTTTTGAGGGCTCCATGCCTTTGTAATCCTCCGGTCGCGAAGACACCCTAAGGTCGAGGCCCGCCATTGGCATGAATGCTTATCTCGGCATTTCATTATAATTTGAAGAGTATCCCAATCAGCTTTGATGTGGAATGTTATTTCAATGAACTAAACAACATCTCTGTTGTCAATGCAAATTTACAAACAAATCTTCACACTGCCAACAAAAGTGAGATGTTTTTTTTCATTTCCACAAGTGTACACCTATTTGAAATAAGAAGTGCGACCCCTTCGAGGTCGTTTGGAGCGTGTTCCTTCCGACGGCCTGCGGCCATCGGTTACGATGCAATGTGACGACTCCGTCGTCAATTACAAACCGGAATACCAACCTGGATACCGACATCAATAATCCGATGATCCGTTATCATCAATTTAATGAGAACATCTGGTAATCTTATTTACTTTATGCAATGTGACGACTCCGTCGTCAATTACAAACCGGAATACCAACCTGGATACCAACATCAATAATCCGATGATCCGTTATCATCAATTTAGTGAGAACATCTGGTAATTCAAGTTTCGCATGTTAAAACCATTTATGTTTCACAAATTTACTCCGATTAGCGTCCTACTGGACGCGGTTCACTGTCATCTGCCCCCCCACCGCCACTACGTTCATCTGCGGTGGGGGTTATTCAGATATTGTCCTACTGGACAACAAATTAGCAACATTCACTTTGGCATCCAGAAGTTGAGTTTTGTAATCTTTTTTTACTTTATTAAAAAAGAACCGCGGCCGGAATGGCTGCGGTTCTTTTATGTAGAATAATTAAATTCTATTGGGATCAGTTGCCCTGAAGTTTGAACTGAACGGGGAGAGTGTACCATACGGCCACTGCCTGACCATTCTGACGTCCGGGGACGAACTTGGGAAGAGTCTTGCAGACGCGAACTGCCTCACGGTCGAGGTCCTTATCTACAGAACGAACTACCTTAACTTCACCAACTTCACCAGTCTTAGTTACAACGAATTGAACTACCACCTTACCCTGGACGTTGTTCTCCTGAGCCATAGTGGGATACTGGATGTGGCTGCTGAGGTATTTCATCAGCGCTGCAGGTCCACCGGGGAAGGTAGGCATCTGCTCTACTGACTTGAATACTTCTTCCTTCTTAGTCTCAACAACTTCAGTCTTCTTCTCAACAACTACCTCGGTCTTGAGTTCGCGGGTAACGTTACGGTCGTCAGTACCTTTGTCGTTATCCTTCTGACCGAAGGCTGTCTCAGTCTGCTTGAGTTCATCCTGTGACTTGATTTCGTCCTCGCTCTTAACCTTCTCGTCTTCGACGATGCGGAGCTCGGTTACCTTAACGGTATTCAAAACCTCCTCGGGGAGAACCTCAGGCTGCTTAATTTCAACCTTGTTTTCTTCGGGTTCGGGTTCATCGGCTTCGGTCATGTCGATGAGTACCTCTTCCTGTTCTGCATTGTCGGCAATGCTGCGCTCAGCCATAATCTGCTGAACCTTCATGAAACCGAATACAGAAGCTATTACGAGAGCTGCACCAATAACAGTATAGAGGACAGCCTTGTTGTGACGCTTAACAGAAGTGGTTCTCAGCTCGTAAGCACCGAATTCTTTATTCTTACCCTCAAATACGAGGTCACACCATTCTTTTGATGAAAGATCTACGTCTCTTGCCATAATCTTAATTCATTTGTAAGTTAATAAATACTTTCACCACACATTACTTTTTCTGTCCCTGAACGAGGATCATCATAGCCGAGTCAACAGCGCCAATGCGGTCGATCTGATAACGGCTAATGTTGTTGATCTGCATCTCGTCAAGTACGCTCACTACGTGTGCATAACTTGCGTTGGGAGTTGCCTTGATGATAATTACAGGACGCTTCAAAGTAGAGTCGTTGCGAATCTCTTTAGCCTTAGCTTGGTAAATAGAGTCGTTAACCTCTTCCTTGTTGCTAAACTTCATGTCCTTCCAGTCTTTCTTGAGAAGTTCAATCTTAGCAACAACGTCTTTGTTACGTTCACGTAAGATCTCACGAATCGCAGGAAGCGCGCCGCCGGTCTTGTTGCCGAACTCAACTTGCTTCATGGGATTGTTAGTAAGGATTTCTTCGCCTGTGGGAGGCATACCGTCGTAGTAGAACAGCATACCCTCATCGGGTTTAGATAGTCCGTTTTCATCAAGCTTACCGTCAATGATGATGGTAACAGCCTCACTTTGCTTAACTTTGTTCTGCTCCTCTGTATCAACCTTCTCGTTAGAGGGAAGGGCGATTTGGAGAGTCTGACTCTTAATCATAGTAGTACAAAGCATGAAGAAAGTGATAAGAAGCATGTTCATATCCACCATAGGAGTGAAGTCGATACGGGTATCGAATTTTTTCTGATGACTTTTAGTTTTTGCCATATCTTATTCCTCCTCAGTTTTTAATGCGGTCATCAAAGTAAACTTATTCATCTTGATAGTCTGGAGGTTGTCCATAACTACATTAACGACGCTATAAGGAGTAGTTTGATCGGCCTTAATTGCAATACCTTTACCTCTCACCATTGTTTCTTGCAACTCGGGGTTAAGCGAGTTGTAAGCTGCACGAATCCACATTTGGAACTCGTTGGGATTGTTTGGATCTTCATTCATGTTGATTGGGATACCGCCTTGTTCGAGCGCTTTGTCACGATTTTCGATATCCATATCCAGCCATTTAGCCAGTTGGTTCATTGGTACACCGAAAGTACCCACCTTAGAGAATTCCTCCACCTGCTTAGCAGTGAACTTAACAGGGTTGTTGGGGTGCTTTTCGTTGTAAGCCGAAGCCATGTTCTTCAGCACGTCGGCACGTACGGTCTCACTCTTGTAAGTAGAGTCCTTACTACCAGTGACAGCCATGTAAACCTTACCTTCGGGGCTGACGAGAACCGAAACGAGGTTCTGGTCGGGCACCTTCTCCTCACTTACTGAGGGAGGAGTGTTAACAGTTACAGGCTCCTTCTGAAGAAATGTAGAAGTCAACATGAAGAAAGTCAACAAAAGAACAGTCACGTCGCTCATCGCGGTCATGTCGATGCGCGTCTCTTTTTTCTTAATTTTGACTTTTCCCATATTTCTTACACCTTAATAAATAGTTACTAAAAAAGTTTTAACTCAGCAAAGGATTAGTGAGTAGCTGAGAAAGTAGTAACGATTGAGAAACCAAGTTCGTCGATAGCATAAGTCATGTTATCGATCTTGTTGGTGTAGAAGTTATATGAGATAAGTGCGAAGGCTGCAGTAGCGATACCGAAAGCGGTATTGATAAGAGCCTCAGAGATACCAGTTGAAAGTTCGGTTGAGTCGGGAGCACCAGAAGCAGAAAGAGCCTGGAACGACTTGATCATACCGATTACGGTACCGAGAAGACCGATAAGAGTACCCAGAGTTGTCAGAGTTGCAACGATGGGGAGGTTCTGCTGGAGAGAAGGCATCTCAAGAGCGGTAGCCTCTTCGAGCTGACCCTGGATGAGAGCGAGCTTCTGTTCCTTAGTAAGAACGGTGTCCTTGTCCATTTCTTTGTACTTCTGGAGAGTTGCGTAAACAACAGCACCAACAGTACCTTTCTGCTTGCGGCAGAGTTCCTCAGCCTTGTTAATGTCCTTAGCAGCGAGAGCAGCCTTAACATTAGCAACGAACTTAGCGATGTTACCTTTACCCTTAGCCTTTGAGAGGGCGATCCAGCGCTCTACAGAAAGAACGATAACTGTAAGGAAGAGAGTTTGCAGGATAGGCACGATGAAACCGCCCTTGTAGATAGTACCTGCGAGGTTCAGAGGAGCGTTAGCGTTGTCGCCATCCTTGAAGTTAGCGCCGTTACCAAGAACGAAGATAAAGAAACATACTGCGATGATAAAGCATACAAGAATCACAATAGATGCGTTCTTTACACCACCAACATTGCTAGAAACAGCCTTGTTGTCCGCTTTCTTAGGTGCGGGAACCGGTTGTGGCTTCTGGATGTTTGTTTGTTCAGCCATAATTTTAATTTGTTTTTAAAAGATTAATAA
>JAGHSP010000146.1 GCA_018065815.1 Candidatus Sodaliphilus limicaballi
CTTTACACTTGTAAATAGTTAATTTAACAAAATTTTATTGACATAAACGATAACTAACATTTTTAACGCTTAAATAATTCAAGATTTATGACAATTAAAGACCTTCAACCGGCACTCGTCTGGAACATCTTTGACCAGATCACAAAAGTGCCCCGTCCTTCAAAGAAAGAGGCGAAAATTCGTGAGTGGCTAATCGGCTTTGCACAGGAGCATAATCTTGAGCACAAAGTTGACGCAATCGGTAATGTGGCTATGTTCCGTCCTGCCGCTCCCGGCAAGGAGAATGTAAAGGGCATTATCCTGCAAGCTCACATGGACATGGTGTGCGAGAAGAACAAAGATTCTAAGCACGACTTTGACAACGACCCCATCGAGACTATCATTGATGGCGAATGGGTGTGCGCTAACGGCACAACACTCGGTGCTGACGACGGCATGGGTATGGCTATCGCACTTGCAGTCCTCACCGACCCTGCTATCGTAGCTGGTCCCATCGAAGGTTTCTTTACTGTTGACGAAGAAACTGGCCTCACTGGTGCAAGCAATGTGGGTGAAGGCATGCTCAAAGGCGACTACCTGCTCAACCTCGACAGCGAGGACGACGGCATCATCACTATGAGCTGCGCCGGTGGTATCGACACTCTTGCAACATTTGATTACAAGCCCCTTGCAGCTCCCGAGGACCTGGTTTACTTTGAGATCAAGCTTTCAGGCATGAATGGTGGTCACAGCGGCACCGACATCAATACTGAACGCGCTTGCGCGACTCGCCTCATTGCCCGTCTGCTTTGGGACCTGCGCAGCAGCGTAGAGTATGAGCTGGCACATGTTGATGCAGGTAACCTGCGCAATGCAATCGCACGCGATGCCGAGGCTGTGATTGGCGTTAAGGACTTCGACAAGGAAAAACTGTCGGTTGCTTTCAACACTTTCGTTGCTACTGTTAAGGAAGAATTCAAGAACAGCGAGCCCAACTTGTTTGGCACTATCGAGAGCGTTGACGCTCCCGCCAAGGTAATTGCACGTGAAGATGCTGAACGCATCATCAACACCGTATATGCAGCTCCTCACGGTGTGCTTTCAGTGAGCCTCGAACTTGAAGGACTTACCGAGACTTCAACCAACCTCTCAAGCATCAAGATGAAGGAAGAAGGCGTTATTGAGGTTGTCACTTCACAACGCAGTGCAGTTGAGAGCCGCAAATATGACGCTTGCCATCGCGTTGAGACTGTATTCAAACTGGGTGGCGGCAAGGTGCGCCACAGCGACGGCTACCAGGGATGGGCTCCCAACAAGAACAGCAAGATCCTCAAAACTGCTGTGAAGGTGTGGTCCGACCTCTATGGCGTAGAGCCCAAGGTTGAAGCAATTCACGCTGGTCTTGAGTGTGGTTTGTTCCTGAAGGCGCTTCCCACCCTTGACATGATCTCTTATGGACCCACATTGCTGGGTGTGCACTCTCCTAGCGAGCGTTGCCACATCCCCGCAGTGCAGAAGTCTTGGGACTTCACTCTGGGCATCATCGAGGCAGTGACTAAAGAATAAGTAACATCTTAGATAATAGGCGGGATTTCATTTATGGACTCCCGTCTATTTCTATATGGTGGATAATAGTATTTCTCTCACGCAATTTGGCACAGTTTTTGCAAAGATGCAATAAAACAGTTGATAATAATGGATTATAGAGAAGCAATAAAACTAAAAGACAAGATACACGGGTTGCTCGAGCAGTCGCGCATCAATGACGCACTGAACGAAACCTTGGATTTGATTGACGGCACTGGCGCAACCTTGCTTAAGGAAGAAGTGGAAAAACTGAAGATGTCTTACAAATTCATGCTTCAGTATCTCTCGCGCGGTATCCTGGATCCGCAACGCGACACAGTGTTGCTTCACATCATCGAATCTCTATATTCAATTACCGACCGCTGCATTGTCTTGCATCAAGAAAACGACTCTCCGTTGCTGTTCCACACCCGGCGGCGCGAACTCAATGGAACACCTCTTTCCCTTGTAATACAGCAATGGAAACAATGCGTGCACAAGTATGATTTGTTGCAGTCGGTCCCCGATGAGCAGCAATACAAAGAGGCTATAAGGCTGCAACTGCGTGAATGCGAGCAATGTGAGACGAAATTGTTCAACAAACTGTGGAGTTCGTTCTCGATCAGCCTTGATGACGTAGCATTGCTGAAAGAATTGGTCAATGACAACTCTACTCCTATTCATTTGAAATGCCTTGTTTTATCTGGTTTGTTTTTGGGATTGATGACGGTGTATGATGAAAACAAGGTTGATGTTTTGGCTCAAACTTATGTTTTGAACGATAATTCCGAAGTCCAGATAAGGGCTCTGATTTATCTTGTTCTCTCATTATATATATATAACAATCGAGTGCGCAAGTCGCATGCCATACGCCAGCACGTTGCCCAGGTTGCCGACATGCCACTGTTTTCACGAGACCTCGCCACACTGCAATTCTTGCTCGCCAGGTCACGCAACACCGAGAATATCACCCGCCGCGTGCGCGACGACCTCATGCCGGGATTGATGAACATGTCGCCCGACCTATTGCGGAAAATCAAAGACAAGAACTCTCCCATCGACATGTCAGACCTCGAGGCAAACCCCGAATGGCAAGACATGCTCGAGAACAAGGGATTGCAGAAAAAAATGGAAGAATTCAACGAAATGCAGATGGCTGGAAACGATGTGTTTATCTCCACTTTCTCGCATCTCAAGTCTTTCCCGTTCTTCAAGACGATGTCTAACTGGTTCTTGCCCTTCCACAGTAACCACTCTACCGTGCAAGAAACCTTTGCAGGCAGCGCACTTGCCGATATCATCAGCGAAGCTCCGTTGTGCAACAGCGACCGCTACTCATTCTGCTTGTCTATGGCATCGATACCCGAGAGCCAACGGCAGATGATGGTGAATCAAGTGCAAGCACAGTATCACGACCTGAAAGAAATGAAAAGCACCGAGTTGCCCGATACCGAGAAACAACGTGAATACATAGCCAACTTGCACCTTCAGGATCTATACAGGTTTTTCAAGCTCTTCTCTCGACGCAGGGAATTCGCCCCGATCTTTGACCAAGATATGGACATCACCAAGACCGAGGTACTCAACCCCTATGCCAGCAAGGAATCAACAATTTCGATAATAGCCGAATTCTACTTCAACAACAAGTTCTATGATGATGCTATTCATCACTATATGTTGACATTAGAAGGCAACAGCAATGTTGATCCGCATGTATTCCAGAAACTCGGATTCTGCCACGAGAACCTAGGCAACACCACCGAGGCATTGCGATACTACAAGAGATACCTGCTCGCTCACGATGATGACGTGTGGACTTTAAAACACATGGCTGCTTGTTACCGTGCCACAAACCGATACGTCAAAGCCATTGAGTGCTACAAGAAAGTGGAACAACTGCAACCCGATGCCGTGTCCACCGTATTAAGCATAGGCAACTGCTTGCTTGAATTGGGAAGCGTTGACGAGGCCTTGAAATACTACTATAAAGCCGATTTCATGAACGGAGCCAAACACCGCGCATGGCGTCCCATAGCATGGTGCTCTTTTATCACAGGCAACGACGAGCGTGCATTGAACTATTATGAGAAAATAATCAATGAGGATAAGGCTTCGGCACAGGACTACATGAACCGAGCTCATGTGCTGCTGTGCAGCAAACACATCCCCGAGGCTTTTGACAACTATAACAAGTCGCTTGAAATGGAAAGCAACAAGCAAGACTTCCGCGATGCCTTTTTCAATGACGCTAAACACCTTCATGACCGAGGTGTGAGCGATGATGACATGGCACTGATTGTAGATGCTCTGCTAAATAAAGAAACTATTTAAACTATATAATATAAAACTTTGGTTTTCATGGAAAATATATTTTTCAGCAACCTGTATTTGGAGAATGGTCTAGTACCTTTCGACAAAATCACTATCGACCAGTATGAACCAGCAATACTGCAAGCAATCAAAGAGCATGATCAGGAGATAGAGGATATAACAAATAACACATCGATGCCCGATTTCGATAACACAATCGTTGCACTTGAACGCTCTGGCAGCAAACTGTCACAAGTGCTAGGCATTTTCTACCCCATGCTATCGGCATGTGCCGACGAGCAGATGATGACGCTGGCCGACAAGATGGCACCCATCCTGTCAGAGCACAGCAACAACATCACGCTAAACCCTCAATTGTGGAACCGCGTAAAGGCTGTGTATCAATCACCTGTGAGAGAGACCCTTGACACCGAAGATGCCCGATTGTTGCAGTTGACCTATGATTCCTTCGTTCGCAGCGGGGCCGACCTCGCCGGAGACGCGAGAACCACTTACAGGGAATTAACAAGAAAACTCACTGAACTCACTCTCAAATTTGAGCAAAACCTGCTTAAAGCCACACATGAATACCAATTATGGCTCGGTGACGACGACGTGGAAGGATTGCCCGAGAGCGCGCTTGAAGCAGCTGTGGCCGATGCCAAGGCCCACGGCAGCAAGGACAAATACCTCATCACATTGCAGGCACCCAGTTACATGGCATTCATGAAATATTCGTCAAGACGCGACCTGCGGGAAACTCTTTACAAGGCCTACAACAGCCGCTGCATGGCAGGACAATATGACAATAGCGACATATACAAGGAAATTGCTAATATCAGATTGAAGATTGCCAACTTGCTAGGATACAAATCGTTTGCCGACTACAAGTTAAAGAAAACAATGGCACAATGTCCCGGCAACGTTTACAGCATGCTCAACCAGTTGAAGGATGCCTATCGTCCGGCACAATTAACTGAACTGAAAAGACTAAAAGACTTTGCAGGAAAACTCGAAGGCCATGAAATGGAAATCATGCCATGGGACTATGCTTACTACTCCAACAAGGAAAAAGAATCACTCTTTGACATCAGTGACGAACTGCTTCGTCCTTACTTCGAGTTGAGCAATGTCACAGCAGGAGTCTTCGGTCTTGCAACAAAACTCTACGGCCTGCAATTTACTGAAAATAAGAATGCGCAGGTGTTTAACCCTGAAGTAAAGGTTTATGACGTTACCGACGAGCATGGCAATGCTGTGGGAACACTTTATACCGACTTTTTCCCCCGTGCCACCAAGCAAGGCGGGGCATGGATGACCAATTTCCGCGAGCAGTCATTTGATGAGTCAGGAACTAATATCAGGCCGCTTGTAACCCTCACGATGAACTTTACTCGCCCCACCGAGACCAAACCGTCGTTGCTCACTCACCGCGAGGTGGAAACATTTTTGCACGAATTCGGCCATGGACTGCATAGCCTGCTCTCCCAGTGCAAATACGAGTCAACATCTGGTACCAACGTGTACCGCGACTTTGTAGAGATGCCGTCTCAATTCAACGAGAATTACATGCGCGAACGTGAATTCCTGGATAGTTTCGCACGCCATTATGTCACAGGCGAGAATATTCCCCAGGAAATTATTGACAAAATCATAGCCTCGTCGCAGTATGGTGCTGGCTATGCCTGCATGCGACAACTGGGATTTGGATTCCTCGACATGGCGTGGCACACCATTTCATCTCCATTAGATGGCGACGTCGTGGAGTTTGAAAACGAAGCACTTAATGAAGTTAAAGTCTTTAACGCAGTCGATGGCTGTCAGATTTCACCGCAGTTTGCACACATCTTCGCCGGAGGTTATGCCGCAGGTTACTATGGTTACAAGTGGGCCGAAGTGCTTGACGCTGATGCTTTCGCCAAGTTCAAAGAAGACGGAATTTTCAACAAGGAAACAGCAAAATCACTTCTCGACAACGTGTTGTCAAGGGGCGGAACCGAGTTGCCCATGGAACTGTATAAGAGATTTAGAGGACGTGAACCTCGCATCGATGCACTTCTGGCACGAGATGGCATAGCAATAAACTGACCACATTCAAAAAAATAATCATTAAAAAGGGCAATATTTTATGTTGTCCTTTTCTTTTTATCTGAAAATTTTCATTAAATTTGTACCTGATTTTGCACATCTAGATGTTTTTGCCACACTTTAAATGTGTAAATCGTTAAAACTTAACAAATTGCACATATATAATAACAATGGATTCAACCGTCACTAAAAAAGATTTACTTGATTCTCGCTACCTGCGCATGGCTCAAATTTGGGCCGAGAATTCTTATTGCCAGCGACGACAAGTGGGAGCAATAATCGTAAAGGACAAGATGATCATCAGCGACGGTTATAATGGAACGCCTGTCGGCTTTGAAAATGTATGCGAGGACGAGAACGACCACACCAAAGCCTATGTGTTGCATGCCGAGGCCAATGCCATAACCAAAGTGGCCCAAAGCAACAACAGCAGCTACGGCGCAACGCTTTATGTGACCACTTCGCCTTGCATTGAATGCTCCAAGCTCATCATTCAATCTGGCATAAAGAGAGTCGTGTTCGGCGAGTATTATCGCATTACCGATGGCGTAGAACTCCTCAAGCGTGCAGGTATCGAGTGCATCCAACTCGAATGTGTTGATGGAAAATATATAAGAAAAGAGCTCTAATTAATAATGTCCCAAGTATCTAACAATACACACATGAATAACAAACAGACCACTCGCCCCGCTCTACTGTGGTTGCCCCTTGCAATGGCAATCTCAGCGGTGATTGGTATAATTATAGGCAGTCAATTTACAGGGGGCAAATACCCTATTGACAATGACAGGAAGATTAACACCATTTTGAATCTCATTTCCAACGAATATGTTGACACCGTTAATCTTAATGACCTTATTGAGAGTTCTATTCCTCAAATCCTAGGCAATCTCGACCCTCATTCGGTTTACTTGCCCAAGGAAGACTTACAAGCTGCCAATGATGAGCTGAACGGCAGTTTCTGTGGCGTGGGAATTTCATTTTTCATCCTTAACGACACCATAAGCATCAGCGAAGTGATCCCTGGTGGTCCTTCGGAGAAGGTGGGAATACAGGCTGGCGACCGCATTGTCACCGTCAACGACTCTAATTTTGTGGGTCCAAAAATCAACAATGGTTTGGTAATGAAGACTCTTAGGGGCAAGAAGGACACTTCGGTAAAACTGGGAATCAAGCGTGGCAACGGCAGCAAGATACTTAATTTTACGGTTACTCGCGGCGATATACCCATTAACTCGGTCGATGCCGTTTACATGATCGACCGCACAACAGGCTACCTCAAAGTCAACCAGTTTGGTCGCACCACTCACAGCGAGTTCATCACTGGCCTCAACTTGCTCAAGGAAGAAGGCGCCAAGCGTTACCTCATCGATTTGAGAGGAAACGGAGGCGGATATATGGAAATCGCCATTCGCATGGCTAATGAATTCCTGCATGAAAATCAGTTAATCCTTTTCACCAAAGGTCGCGAGAAGAAACTTGACTCCGAGTTCTGGAGCGACAATGAGGGTCAGTTCCATGATGCCGAGGTTATCGTGCTTATGGACGAATACTCGGCCAGTGCCAGCGAGATCTTTGCAGGCGCGATGCAGGACAATGACCGAGGTCTCATTGTGGGACGGCGTTCATTTGGCAAGGGACTTGTCCAAACTCAAATCGACCTCCCCGACCAGAGTGCAATCCGTCTCACCATTGCTCGTTACTATACGCCTTCGGGTCGCTGCATACAGAAGGACTACAAGCGCGGAGCGAACTATGAGTTCGAGGTCTTCGACCGATACTCTAATGGCGAAATCTACAACCAAGACAGCATCAAAGTAGATAAGTCACAGATATTCAAGACCCTGCATGGACGCACAGTTTATGGCGGCGGCGGTATTATTCCCGATGTGTTTGTTCCTCGCGACACTTCAGGCATCACAAGTTACTACATCGAGGTTGCCAATGCTGGGCTTATCCAGAAGTTTGCCTTCAAGTATGTCGAAGTAAACCGTGCAGCGCTCAACAAAATGAAGGATTATAAGCAATTCTTGCGCATGGAGCCGTCGAGCGAGGCATTGCTTAATGACTTTGTAACCTATGCAGCCCAAAATGGCGTGCCTGCTAGGTGGTATTATATCAACCAATCACGCGATGTAATCGTCACTCAGATTAAAGCCCTTGTGGCAAGAACGGTATTTGGCTCTGAAGCCTACTACTCTATTATCAATCGCGATGACAAGACAATTCAGGCGGCGCTCAAGGCATTCAATAAGCACAAGGCGGCCTATCCCATCTCTGATAAATAATGGACAAGAAGCAACTTCGTTCAGTTATTAGAAACCTCAAAGCACAGGCATCGCAACAATACATGCAGGTGCAGTCACGTCGTGTGTTTGAAATCATAGAGGCCTCTGCCCCATTTCAGTCGTCACGCAATATCCTGCTATATCATTCCCTGCCCGATGAACTTCCCACTCACGATGTTATAGACCGGTGGAAAGAAATGAAGAACATTTATCTTCCTCGCGTTAATGGCGATGTGCTTGATATAGTTCCGCTAGGAAAGGAATTAAGCAATGACAATCGGTTCAACATAAGCGAACCCACCGGAGCCACGGTAAATCCTGATATCATAGACCTGATAATAGTGCCGGCTGTGGCCCTCGACGTGCAAGGCCACAGACTAGGTCGAGGAAAAGGTTACTATGACAGGCTATTGGATACTACTGGCGCCTACACCATCGGCGTAGCATTTGATTTTCAACTAGTTGAAAACGTGCCTGTTGAAGAACACGACAAGCGTCTGAATGCAGTAGTAACTGCATCAAAACACCAATTCGATATTATTACAGTCTGACAAAAAAAGGGGGCTAGGTGCAGTCGCCCTTTTTTCTTGCTTCACCTACACACATCGCACAATACTGGGCATACTTCATCTTATCCGTTCCTGTATTTTCTTCTGTGAGGGAAACAACAACTTGTAAAAAAACCAAGGAGACATCTCGTTGTGAAATGTCTCCTTAACTATATTCTATGAGGTGGTTAGATTATACCCACTTCATGTAAGCGAAATCCTGACGGTGTGCCAACTTGTCATTCCAGGGGAAGATACGGAATGAGTAGCGATATACGCCAGAGTTGCGCAAGTCATACTTCACATTGAAAGTGAGAACATCACCGTCTTCAGCAACAACAGTTGCAGGAATTGCCTTGTAGAACTTGCTGTCGCCATCTTCATCTTTGTAAGCAACAACCTCAACCTTAATGCTACGGCCCAAGCCTGCTGTGTTGACACGCAGTGTAGCGTTAAGTTGCATCTGTGAATCAGATGCCGCGTTAGCATTGAGCAGTGCATCCGACATTTCGATGTCACCAACCAGATTAACGTCATTCCAGCGAGCGGCAACATTTTCCTTCCACTCAACGATTTCACGAGCCACTGCATAGTTGTTAGCCATGAGTTCCTTTGCTCTTGCTGCCTCGGGGTTGTAGAAGCGGTCGAAGTAGTCACGCATCATGCGAGACATTGTGTAGTTGGGGGCAATGTGCGCAATAGAGTTCTTGATGTACTGTATCCACTCGGGAGAATAACCCTTGCTGTTCTTGGCAAAGTACAGAGGAATGATCTCATTTTCAAGCATTGAGTAGATAGTTGCCGAGTCAAGTTTGTCTTGCTGGCCCTGGTCAGTGTAACTGCGTTTAGCAGTGAGAGCCCAACCTGCGCCCTTGCGGTAACCTTCATACCACCATCCGTCTAGTACAGAGAAATTGAGCAGACCGTTCATCTCGGCCTTCTCGCCTGATGTACCAGATGCCTCAAGAGGACGTGTGGGAGTATTCAGCCAGATATCAACACCTGTTATGAGACGTTTAGACACTGTCATGTCGTAGTTTTCAAGGAAGATGATCTTGCCAAGGAACTGGGGCATCTTGGAGATCTCTATGATGCGCTTGATGAGGTCCTGACCAGCTCCATCGGCAGGGTGAGCCTTGCCAGCATAGATGAACTGAACGGGGAACTTCTCGTTGTTAACGATGCGTGACAGACGGTCGAGGTCGTTGAACAAGAGGTATGCACGCTTGTATGTTGCAAAGCGGCGGGCAAAACCGATGAGAAGCGCGTTGGGGTTGATCTTGTCCACAATCGACATGATGCGAGTGGGATCACCCTGGTTCTTCAACCAGTTAGCAGTGAAATCACGCTTAACAAAGTTGATGAACTTGTTCTTGAGTTGCATGCGCAGGTTCCAAATCTCCTCGTCGGGTACATTGAGGATAGGAGACCACGCCTTTTCGTCTTCCTGATGGTTCATGAAGTCGGCACCAAATGTCTCGGTGTAATATTTCTTCCACTCGGTAGCGGCCCATGTAGGCATGTGAACACCATTAGTTACATAACCCACGTGAGACTCCTCGGGAGCGTAGCCTTTCCATACGCCCTGGAACATCTTCTTTGAAACCTCGCCGTGCAGCCAGCTCACACCGTTAGATTCTTGAGTGGTGTTGAGTGCAAACACGCTCATTGAGAAGCGCTCGTTAGTGTCGGGATTCTCGCGGCCCATATTCATAAGGTCGTTCCAACTAATACCAAGTTTAGCAGGGAACTCGCCCATATACTTGCCGAAGAGGCCCTCCTCAAAGTAGTCATGACCAGCAGGCACAGGAGTGTGGACAGTGTAGAGTGATGTCGCGCGAACAACCTCGAGAGCTTCGTTGAAGCTGAGTCCTTCTTCCTGAACATAGTCAACAAGGCGTTGCAGGTTGAGCAGCGCTGCGTGACCCTCGTTGCAGTGATAGAGGTCATTCTTGATGCCCAGACGCTTGAGAAGCAACACACCGCCTATACCGAGAAGATATTCTTGCTTGATGCGGTTCTCCCAGTCGCCGCCATACAACTTGTGAGTGATGGGGCGATCAAATTCACTGTTAGGATCAAGGTCAGTATCAAGGAGATACAGACTCATGCGACCAACATTTACACGCCACACGTTCACATATATGATGCGTCCGGGATAAGGAACTTCAAGTACCATCTGGCGGCCGTTCTCATCGACAACTGGTTCGAGAGGCAGCTGGTTGAAGTTCTGGGGCTCATAATTAGCAATCTGCTGGCCATCCATCGACAGTGTCTGGGTGAAATAGCCATAACGATACAAGAAACCGATTGCTGTCATGTTGACGCAACGGTCACTTGCCTCTTTAATATAGTCACCGGCAAGAATACCGAGACCGCCTGAATAAATCTTGAGCGCGTTGCACAATCCATACTCCATGCTGAAGTAAGAGATAGAGGGAAGGTCATCACGCATGGGAACAGACATATAAGCCTTGAAGCTGTCATAGACGCTGTCAATGCGTTCCATCATCTCCTTGTCTTGAAGGATCTCGTCAAGACGATCGCTTGAGATGCGTTGCAGCAACAGCACAGGGTTTTCGCCTGTAGCACGCCACAGGTCGCGGTCGAGGTCATGGAACAAAGTCTTTCCTTCGCTATTCCATACCCACCAAAGGTTTTTAGAAAGTTCTTCCAGTTTCTTTAATTTTCCAGGAAGAGCCGATTTTACTGTGAGTGTTCTCCACACAAAATCGTTAGTGTTGTTAACTTGAAGTTTCATAAAACTTTATTTAATTAATACTTTATTTTCTTTCTACTGCATGCTTATAAGCATCAAGGTAATAAGAGATGAAGTTCTCCCACGACGCTTGTTTCGCTACATTCTGGGCGGCCTCTTTCAGTGCTTTCACCTCATCGCATGGTTTCTGATAGAAACTGTACATGCTGTTAGCTATTGAATGAACAGTCTCGTCATAGTTTGAGTCGGTGCGATGAATCACTTGAACACCGCTCTTACTACTGTCATTGCCATAGGTATCAAGAATCCATTGCCCATATCCTGCAAGGTCAGTAGTGATGGTGGGCACTGCAAATGCCGAGCTCTCCATGGGTGTGTAGCCCCATGGTTCATAATAAGAGGGGAACACCGTCAAGTCAAGCCCAGCAAGCACGTCATAGTATGCCATATTGAGCACTCCATCAGTACCATTCAGATATGAGGGGATATACACCACAAAAACCTTGTCCTGCTTCGATCCGTTGAAACCTAGCTGAAGCACTTTGTTCTCTATGGGATCGGCACCATGGTTATGCAACGTGTGCGTGATGACAGGCTTGGGCATTTGCTCCGAGTCGTTATCACGTTGCATTGCGTTCAGCAAGTCTTCTCTAGGCACATCTACCCATGCAGGTACCAAAACAAATGCAACCACATGACGCTTGCCGTCATTGTTCACCTTTGACCGCAATACGTTCACTGCATCAAGGTAAGCGTCAATGCCCTTATTGCGAAACTCGCATCGTCCTGATGTTGCCACGAGCATTGTGTCGTCGCCCAACCGCACTCCCGTCAGAGCACGTGCCACGTCGAGCAATTTTTTCCTGGCGGCAGCACGCACTTGGGTGAACTTCTTCCCGGCAGGAACAAAATTTTGCTCAAACGCGTTTGGCGTTACAAAGGGGGCACGTTCCAGCAGCTGCATGCTTTCGCGGGCTGTCACCTCACTCACGGTAGTAAACGAATCGGCCTGATGTGCTGCGGCTTTTTCTAGCGAGTGCTTCGATTGCATGTTGAGCTCGCCTGCCATTTGGTCGCCATTATACCCTGCCATGTAGTCATACAGCGGCTTGCCGTTGCCACAAATGCTGCGGCCTATACTAGTGGCATGAGTTGTAAACACGGTTGCAACCGTGGGCAGATGATGCTTCACATAAAGCAATCCCATGCCGGTGGTCCATTCGTTGAAATGTGCTATCACTTTGCCCTTGGGCTTCGACCAGTTTACTATACTTTCAATCACCATGGCCGACGCAAGACCAAACATACACGACTCGTCATAGTCGCCATAGGCATGAAGAGAGTCCACGCCATAGAGTTCCCACATCTTGCCATAAAACAAATCCTTTGAAGCAAAGAGGTCTTTGTAATCAACAAGTATGGCAATGGGGCTACCAGGTACATTCCAGCGTCCTACCCTCACTTTAATGCCAAATGGCAAGCATGGCTTCTTGCGCCATGATGCCATAAGCGTTTTGCGTTCAATGAAATATGAAGATTCATTGCCTTCCTTCCACAAGTCAGGACCAATGAAAATTACTTTATCTTTGTAGAGTTGTTGAAGTGTGTGGGCTTTTGTGGACAATACAGCATAGATACCTCCTACTTTATTGCACACTTCCCAACTCGTTTCAAACAAATAATCAAGCATATATACTCTTTCAAAATTATTTGCAAAATTACAAAAAAAATCTGGATTAGTCATGCTTTAATATATTTGTATTACACGACTTTTCTGAACCGCAAATTGGCAAATATAACTATATCGCTGACAAACAGGCAATTAAACCAATCTTATACATACAATGGTAAAAAGGAATCCATATCAACAAAACACCTATGAAAATCAACATATTACACATTTATGCAATCGTTTTACTAAACAACTTTGCATTAATTTCAATATATCTCGACAATTTCCTTGCGCGTGCGTGTGCACGCAAGACGGCTTAATACAACGAAAGCACGCGAGACATTCCATCTCGCGTGCTCAATATAATCGTTTGAAAAAAGCTTCTTACTTCACTTCTTCATAGCTAACGTCCTCGGCATCGTTGTTGCCACCGTTGTTACCGCTGCCAGGCTGCTGTGCACCGCCCTGGAAACCACTGAAATCCTGGGGACCCTGAGGGCCGCCTGCCTGCGCACCGCCTGCTGCCTGATACATCTGCTCGAAGAGCTTTGTGAGTTCGGCGCTCGCAGTGTCGATAGCAGCAAGATCCTGTGCCTTGTGTGCATCTTTGAGTTTGTTGAGGGCTGTTTCAATCTGAGCCTTTGTGTCGGCGGGCAGTTTGTCGCCAGCATCTTTGAGAGTCTTCTCTGTTTGGAAAATCAACGCGTCGGCCTGGTTGATCTTGTCGATACGTTCCTTCTCCTTTGCATCGGCAGCAGCATTGGCAGTTGCCTCGTCCTTCATACGCTGGATTTCAGCGTCGCTCAGGCCGCTAGAAGCCTCAATGCGGATACTCTGTTCCTTGCCAGTAGCCTTATCCTTGGCGCTCACGTTCATGATACCGTTAGCGTCAACCTCAAATGTCACCTCAATCTGAGGAATTCCGCGGGGAGCGGGAGCAATGCCATCGAGGTGGAAACGGCCGAGAGTCTTGTCGTCCTTAGCCATGGGACGCTCGCCCTGAAGAACGTGAATTTCAACTTCAGGCTGATTGTCGGCTGCTGTTGAGAACACCTGGCTCTTGCGAGTGGGGATTGTAGTGTTGGCATCTATGAGCTTCGTCATCACGCCACCCAGAGTCTCGATACCCACTGACAGGGGAACAACATCAAGAAGAAGCACATCCTTAACATCACCGCTGAGCACACCGCCCTGGATTGCAGCGCCCACAGCAACGACCTCGTCGGGGTTAACGCCTTTAGAAGGAGCCTTGCCGAAGAAACGCTCTACGATTTGCTGGATAGCGGGGATACGGGTTGAACCGCCCACGAGGATAACCTCGTCAATCTCGCTGGTTGACATGCCAGCATCGCGAAGTGCCTGCTCACAGGGGCGAATAGTTGCCTGGATAAGTTCGTCGCACAACTGCTCGAACTGAGCGCGTGTGAGGGTCTTAACCAAGTGCTTGGGCATGCCATCAAGCTGGGTGATGTAAGGCAAGTTAATCTCAGTAGAAGACTGGCTTGAGAGTTCAATCTTAGCCTTCTCGGCAGCCTCTTTAAGGCGTTGGAGTGCCATGGGGTCTTTGCGCAAGTCGATGCCTTCCTGCTTCTGGAACTCCTCGGCAAGCCAAGTGATAATGCGCTGGTCGAAGTCATCACCACCGAGGTGAGTATCACCATTGGTTGACTTAACCTCAAACACGCCGTCGCCGAGCTCAAGGATTGAGATATCAAATGTGCCGCCACCGAGGTCAAACACCGCGATCTTCTTGTCGTTAGCGTCCTTATCAAGACCGTAAGCAAGAGCAGCAGCAGTGGGTTCGTTTACAATGCGCTGAACCTTGAGGCCAGCAATCTCGCCGGCTTCCTTTGTTGCCTTGCGCTGTGCGTCGTTGAAGTAAGCAGGAACGGTGATCACTGCCTCGTCAACAGTAGTGCCCAGATAATCCTCGGCGGTCTTTTTCATCTTTTGGAGAACCATTGCCGAAATCTCTTGAGGAGTGTACTGGCGTCCGCCTATCTCAACGCGAGGCTGGTTGCTGCCGTTGTTCACTACCTTGTAGGGCATGCGTTCTACATCCTTTGTAACATGGTCATAAGTCTCACCCATGAAACGTTTGATTGAGAAAACGGTGCCGGTGGGGTTCATGATGGCCTGGCGTTTAGCAGGGTCGCCCACGATGCGCTCGCCATTGTCCTTAAATGCCACAACCGAAGGAGTTGTGTTACGTCCCTCACTGTTAGGGATAACAACAGGGTTTTTACCCTCTAATACTGAAACACACGAGTTGGTGGTTCCAAGGTCGATACCAATAATCTTTCCCATTTTCTTAATTGTATTTTTT
>JAGHSP010000224.1 GCA_018065815.1 Candidatus Sodaliphilus limicaballi
ACCTAAAATACTTATTATAAATTTTATGAAAATTAAACTCTTTTTGCTACTCACGCTCGTGGCTTGCCTTCCCGTATGGGCGCAGACAGGTCTCAAGGGCGTAGTGAAAGACGCTAAAAGCGGTCAGCCGGTAGCTGGAGTCACTGTGTTGCTCGACAACCAGGGCATTACAGTCACCACAGGCCCCAACGGAGATTTCTCTATCTCGGGAGCCACCGCCGGACACGACGCGCTCATCGTCTTGAGCCCTGACCACAAAGACTGGTCGCAAAATGTTGAAATCTTGAACGGCGTCATCGACAACCTGGGCGACATCAAGATTGAATCCGTGTCATTCAACAGCAACGACGACTTCACCTATGCCAACAGTGACATCGTCCTCACCGAGTCACAGCTCGAGGATGAGGAGGGCAACACCCAGGCAGTGGGTACGCTCGCCGGCGCTAATGACAATCCCTTCTACCAGGCAGCAAGTTTCGACTTCAGCCTGATGCGCTTCCGCATGCGCGGTTACAACAGCGAGTACACCTCGACATCTATCAACGGCATCAACTTCAACGACGCTGTGCGCGGTCGCTTCAACTACTCTATGATGGGTGGTCTCAACCAGGCCTTCAAGAGCAAGAGCACCGGCATAGGCCTCGACGCCACCAGCTTCGCCTTTGGCGAGATGGGCGGTGCCACCAACATCACCACCTATGCCAAGGACTATGCCCCCGGTTTCCGCGGAAGCGTTGCCTTCACCAACGGCAACTACAAGTGGCGTGGCATGGTGACCTATGCCACCGGTTTGAGCAAGAGCGGCTGGGCACTCACCGCTAGTGCTGTGGGCCGTTATGCCGGCGAGGGTATCGTGCCCGGTTCGTTCTACAACAGCATGGGTTACTTCCTCTCGGTGCAGAAGGTGTTCAATCCCCAGCACAGCCTGGCCCTGACCACCTTTGGCGCTCCCACCAGCCGTGCCAGCAACTCGGCCGTCGTGCAAGAGGCTTATGACCTGGCCGGAAGCAACCTCTACAACTCTAACTGGGGTTACCAGAACGGCAAGAAGCGCAATGCCAAGACCGTCAACTCGTTTGACCCCACAGCGTTGCTCAACTGGATATGGACTCCCAATGTGAACACAACCCTCAACACCGGTCTTGCGTTCCACAAGTCTTACTATGCATCAACAGCACTCAACTGGTTCAACGCTCCTGACCCCCGTCCCGACTACTACCGCTACCTGCCCAGCTACTTCACCGACGAAGAGACTGCCGAGTACTACACTCACCTGTGGCAAACTAGCGAGGAGATGCGTCAGATCAACTGGGACAAGCTCTACTATGTGAACTACCTCAACAACTACGAGGACGAGCTCAAGGGCACTGAAAGCGGATCTACCTATTCATTAGAGAAGCGCCACAGCAACCAGGCGACATTTGCGTTCAACACCAACCTCAACACCCGCCTCAACGACGTGGTTACACTGCAGGGCGGCGCTAACGCTAGCTACACTCGCTCATCTTACTACAAGACCATGGCCGACCTCATGGGCGGCAAGTTCTGGCTCGACGTTGACCAGTATGCCGAGCGCGACTTCCCCGAGAACGCCGACATGGCCCAGAACGACCTCGACAACCCCAACCGCAAGGTGCTCAAGGGCGATCGTTTCGGTTATGACTACAACCTCAACTCACTCAACGCCAGCGTCTGGAACCAGATGGTCATCAACCTGGCCAAGTGGGACTTCAACTACAGCCTCAAGGCAAGCTACACCTCTTACCAACGCGAAGGTTTCATGCGCAACGGCCGTGCCCCCGAGAACTCAAAGGGCAAGGGCGAGACCCACACCTTCATCAACGCAGCGGTAAAGGCAGGCATCACCTACAAGCTCGACGGCCGCAACAGCTTCCGCGCGCACATCTACTATGGCAACCGCGCTCCGCTGGCCAACAACGCTTACGTGTCACCCCGCATCAAGGACGACGTGATTGCTAACCTCAAGAGCGAGAACATCTTCAGCGGCGACATCAGCTACACATGGAACTACCGTTCATTCCAGGGCGTCATCTCGGCATTCTACACCGACATGCGCAACGGAACCGAGCGTTACAGCTACTACGACGACCAGTACAGCACATTCATGAACTATGCGCTCACCGACGTGCACAAGGTTTACAAGGGCGTTGAGCTCGGTCTTGCTTACAAGATCCTGCCCTCACTCACCCTGAGCGGTGCTATGAACCTGGCTCGCTACCAGTACAAGAACCGTCCCACCGGCACCCGCAGCTATGAGAACGGTACCGAGGCCGACATCACCAAGACCGTTTACCTGAAGAACTTCTACGTGAGCGGCACACCCCAGGAGGCTTACTCAGTATCACTCAACTGGGCAGCTCCCAAGATGTGGTTCTTCGAAGTAACCGGCACCTACATGGACAAGGCTTACATCGACCTTTCACCCATCCGCCACGAGCAGATGGATGAGCTCTACACCATGGCAGCAACCGAGGAAGAGCTCGTCAACATGATGAAGGAAATCTCAAAGCAAGAGAAGCTCAACTCGGCATTCGTGCTGGGCGCAAGCATCGGCCACGTGATTTATCTCAACCGCCGCTCTTCGCTCAACCTCAACCTCAACGTTGACAACATCCTCAACAACCGCAAGATCATGACCGGCGGTTACCAGCAGGGTCGCTTCGACTACAAGAACTACACCACAGGTAAGTTCCCCAACAAGATCTACTATGCTCAGGGCATCAAGGTTTACCTCAACGTGGGCATCAAGTTCTAATAGATATTTTTACAATCAATCACGATAATAATAAAAAGAATATATAAGATTATGAAACGCATCAATTATCTACTGGGCTTAGTGCTCATGATGGTGGCTGCAGTGAGCTGTAACGAAGAGTTCGACGTGCCCCCCATTGTAGTGCCCCAAGCCGAACACCAGGCCAACATGAAAATTGCCGAGTTCAAGGCAAAATACTGGCAAGATACCCGCAACTTCATCGACACTTGTAAAGAAGAAGTTTACATCCACGGTTATGTAACCAGCAGCGACGCTGCAGGCAACATCTACAAGTATCTCTTCATCGAGGACGAGACCGGCGGCATCGGCATCTCTATCGACGCTAGCAGCCTCAGCACCAACTACCGCGTGGGCCAGGAGGTTGTTCTCTGCATGAAGGACAAGTGGATTGGCAAATATAACGGCCAGTACCTCATCGGTAAGCCCGAGTACTACGAGGCACAGAGCGTATGGGAATCAGGTCGCCTTTCACTCGAGACTTTCCAGTCAATGGTTGAAGTCAACGGACTTCCCAAGCCCGACATGATTAAGGCTCTCCCCACCAAGATCACCGACTTCCAGGGCAAGAGCGACAAGGATACTCAGCTCAAGTACTCTGGCAAGCTCGTTAAGCTCCAGAACGTGAAGTGGGCCGAGGCCGACGGCGTGACTCCTTACAGCGAGGCCGACGCTTCTAGCAACCGCACTCTCGAGGACGAGGATGGCAACCAAGTTACTGTTGTCAATAGCAACTACGCTACATTCCGCGCAGCCATGCTGCCCCTGGGCAATGGCGACGTGACTGGTATCCTCACCATGACAGGTAGCGACCAGTGGAAGCTCTACATCCGCGACACCGACGACTGCGAAGGCTTCTCTACCGACACCAAGGGTACTCCCAACGACCCCTACACCGTGGAAGAAGCAATCGAGAAGCAGAACAGCGACCGCAGCGGCTGGGTAACCGGCTATGTTGTAGGTGCTGTGGCTCCCGAGGTAACTACTGTTAAGAGCAACGCCGACGTTGAGTTCAAGGCTCCCACTACACTGGCCAACACCCTCGTCATCGGTCCTAGCGCTGACTGCACCGACTTCAGCAAGTGTGTTGTTATCGCACTGCCCCAGGATTCTAAATTCCGTGAGCAGGCTAACCTCAAGGACAACGAGGCTGTTTACAAGTCACAGATTTGGGTTAAGGGTAAGCTCGCTACCTACATGGGCACTCACGGTATCACCGAGAACAGCGGCTCTACAAGCGAATATAAGCTGAGCGTTACTAGCGGTGGCGTTACCGAGCTCAACGAGGGCTTCGAGGGTGGCATCCCCGCCGACTGGCAGAACATCCAGGTTGCAGGCAACAAGGCTTGGTACACAACCACATTTGACAACAACACCTACGCAGCCATGACAGGTTACAAGGGCACTGCTCCCTTCGACTCATGGTTGATCTCTCCCGCAATCGACATCAAGAAGGCCGAGGAAAAGATCCTCAGCTTCCGCACCCAGGTTAACGGCTATGGCAGCACAACCACCAAGTTTGAGGTTTACGTCATGACAACCGCCGATCCCACAACCGCTACCAAGACACAGCTCAACCCCGTGATCGCAGAGGCTCCCGCCAGCGGT
>JAGHSP010000441.1 GCA_018065815.1 Candidatus Sodaliphilus limicaballi
GCCTGGTCCCCGGTAATTAATAATAATTATTTTTTTAAACAACAACAAAATGCCAAAAGTTAAAACTAATTCCGGTGCCAAAAAAAGGTTCTCCTTTACCGGAACAGGAAAGATCAAAAGAGGTCACGCTTACAAGAGTCACATTCTGACTAAAAAGACAAAGAAGCAGAAACGCAGACTTACTCACGTTAGTCTCGTTGACAAAGCTAACATGAATTCAGTTCGCTTGATGCTTGTCAAGAAGTAATTCCTTTTTATTATCTTTCACAAGAGATTTTTATCATTTTTACTAACCGAATGCCCAGCACAAAGAGTTTGCAAGCCAAACCGCTGACATTCAAAACGATTTAAAAAAATGCCAAGATCAGTTAATCACGTAGCTTCAAGAGCTAAACGCAAGAAAATCTTAAAACTTACAAGAGGTTATTTCGGCGCCCGTAAGAACGTCTGGACCGTTGCCAAGAACACTTGGGAGAAAGGTCTTACCTATGCTTATGCTGACCGCAAGAAGAAAAAACGCAACTTCCGTGCGCTTTGGATTCAGCGTATCAACGCAGCTGCACGTCTTGAAGACCTCTCTTACAGCAAGTTGATGGGTCTCATCCACAAGGCTGGTATCCAAATCAACCGCAAGGTGCTTGCCGACCTGGCAATGAATAACCCCGAGGCTTTCAAGGCTATCGTTGAGAAGGCAAAGAACGCCTAATCACTAGTCGCGTAAAGTAACTGAAAAAAACGAGCATGGTATTATACCATCGCTCGTTTTTTACTTTTATTGTCTAAAGAAATCAGTGTAATCATCTGACTTTCGGACCAGCTGATTTTCCCGGTTGGTAAGGCATGAAATGGAAAGGGGAGAGTGGGTGAAACATCCCTCTAGGTATGTGATATGGTATGCAGCCATGCAGACGTGCCATTGGTACGCCTGCATGGCTGTTAATATTGGTAAGAATAATGAATCACCAAACAACTTGCCACTACAGCATATGATATTAATTATTAGTGTCCGGTAAAAATAGAAATATAAGCCAGAACTTATTGACAACAAATACATTATAACAAAAACAATCAGAGGCGGCTTGCTTTGTGACATCGAAGATGTCGGCGGCCTGCTTCATAAAACTCCATGCCATGTGCGTCGAAGATGCACATGAGCATGGGGGTAGGCTATACAGTATAACAGGAGCCTCGTAGAGGGTCTACATCGTCCTGATTGCGGGCAATATCGCGTTGGTGTTCCTCTCCGAGGCACGTTTTTCGTGTAGCTTCCACCCCATGCTGCGCACTTCTTCGAGGCTGCTTGCATGGGGTTTGATTTCATCGAGCTCGCCAAGGCTCGGTTCGCATGGTGAGACTCTTCGAACCTCTAACGTCTCCGACGTTTTTCCGGGCACTAATAGATATTAATGTAACTCCCCTTAATACCTAAAGGCGTGGTTTGCTTGTGGTGCCTTTATCCCAGCCATATCGTCCTGCATTTGCAGGCCTTCATGCTGGCTACCGTATTCCATTCCTATGGGATGGTCACAACGTGACACCAACTAGGGAAATTCGCTGATCTAGAATCACTAACAGAAAAAACGAGAGGGACACTCATTCGTGAGCATCCCTCTTGGTGTATTAAGTAAATTGTAATTTACTCAGCTTTGAAGCTCTCGAGGTCTTCGGCCTTGAAATTCTTCACATAAGTGTAGTGACCGTTAACGTTAGCTTCAGCCATCTGTACATAAACTTGTGCACTCTTGGCAAACAGCTCGGGAGCCTTTGTTGCATCGTCGAGAATGAGCAGAGACATGATGATTTCACCAGTCATGTCATAGAGGCGACGAGCCAAGAAGTCGTGAGAGTCGATGTCGCTACCCTTGAGGATTGCTACTGCCTCCTCGTAGAGCTCAACGAGTTTCTCAATGCGAGCCTTGAGGGGCTTGAGATCCTCGGCAACCTCACTTTGAAGCATCTCCTTGATGTGAGCGAGGTATGCACCGTTAGTGATATAGCGAACAGCAGCAACAACCTGCAGCTGAGTTGTACCCTCATAGATAGAGAAGATGCGAGCGTCACGGAAGAGTCGCTGGCACTTGTACTCCATGATGAAGCCTGAACCGCCGTGTACTGAAATTGAGTCGTAGGCGTTCTGGTTAGCATACTCAGAGTTCATACCCTTTGCAAGTGGAGTGAACGCATCGGCGATGCGAGAATACTTCTTCATCTCCTGACGTTCTTCGGGAGTGAGTGTGCGCTCGCGAGCGATATCCTCGAGTGCCTTGTAGATGTCAACGTAACGTGATGTCATGTAAAGCAGTGATCGACCAGCGTCGAGTTTAGCCTTCATGCGAGACAGCATGTCGTAAACAGCGGGGAAGGTGATAATTTTCTTGCCAAACTGTGCACGCTCCTTGGCATAAGCGAGAGCCTCGTTGTAAGCCTCTTGCTCCACGCCCACACTCTGTGCTGCGATACCCAGACGAGCACCGTTCATCAGCGCCATAACATACTTGATGAGACCCAGACGGGTGCTACCACACAGTTCTGCCTTAGCGTTCTTGTAAGTAAGCTCGCATGTGGGTGAGCCATGGATACCAAGCTTGTGCTCGATGTGACGAACGTCAACGCCGCCGTCGCGCTTGTCATAGATGAACATTGACAATCCGCGGCCGTCCTTTGTGCCTTCCTCGCTACGAGCGAGCACCAGGTGAATGTCGCTGTCACCGTTGGTAATGAAGCGCTTCACACCGTTCAGACGCCAGCAGTTGTTCTCCTCGTCGAATGTCGCCTTGAGCATCACACGCTGCAAGTCGCTACCTGCATCGGGCTCGGTGAGGTCCATTGACATTGTCTCGCCCTGGCTGATGCGGGGGATGTACTTTGCACGCTGCTCTTCGCTACCAAACTCATACAGAGTGTCGATACAGCTCTGGAGACTCCACACGTTCTGGAAACCTGCATCGGCTGCACTGATGATCTCGCTCAACATTGAGAAAGTGGTGTTGGGCAGGTTGAGACCGCCAAAGCGGCGAGGCATTGAGACGCCCCACAAACCAGCCTTGCGAGTCACGTCAAGATTCTCGTAAGTCTTTGATGCATAAATCATGCGTCCATTCTCCAAGTGGGGGCCTTCGAGGTCCACGTCTTCGCTATTAGGAGCAATGATATTAGCAGCGATGTCGCCAGTGATGTCAAGAATTCTCTTATAGTTCTCGATAGCATCCTCATAGTTTACGGGAGCATCGGCATATTGTTCTTTATCGGCATAGTTGCGTTCCTTGAGGTCAACGATGCGCTTCATGAGTGGGTGATTCAGGTGGAACCCAATCTCAGGATGATCAGTATAATAATTTGCCATGATGTGATTCTTTACTTACTGTTTTGTTTGTAATACTTGATGAGTTTGGGTACAACTTCCTCAACCGAGCCCACGATTACATAGTCAGCAATCTTGTTGATGGGAGCATCGGGATCAGTGTTGATAGAAATGATGATACCTGCGTCCTGCATACCAGCGATGTGCTGGATCTGTCCAGAGATACCGCAAGCGATATAAACCTTGGGATGTACGGTTACACCAGTCTGGCCGACCTGACGATCGTGGTCAACCCAGCCTGCATCAACAGCAGCGCGAGAAGCACCTACCTCGCCATGGAGTTCCTTTGCGAGAACAAACAGCTGGTCGAATGCCTCCTTGCTACCCACGCCGTAACCACCGGCAACAACGATAGCAGCACCCTTGAGGTTGTGTTTAGCAGCCTCAACGTGGCGGTCGAGCACCTTAACCACGAAGTCGGTCTCGGGAACATACTTTGCAACTTCGGGATAAACAACTTCACCCTTGGCCTTGCCTTCGTAGAGAGCCTTCTGCATCACACCTGAGCGCACTGTTGCCATCTGGGGACGATGCTCGGGGTTAACGATGGTGGCTACAATGTTACCACCAAATGCGGGGCGAATCTGATAAAGCAGGTTGTCATAGTGCTGCTTTGTGCGCACGTCGTCATAGTCGCCGATTTCGAGCTCGGTACAGTCGGCAGTAAGGCCGCTGGTGAGTGAAGAAGAAACGCGGGGACCCAGGTCGCGGCCAATCACGGTAGCACCCATGAGGCAGATTTGGGGGTTCTCCTCTTTGAAGAGATTCACGAGGATGTCGGTGTGAGGAGCCGATGTGTAGGGGAATAATCCTTCGGCATCGAAAACGAACAACTTGTCAACACCGTAGGGCAGGATCTGTTCTTCAACCTTGCCCTTAATACCTGTACCAGCGACAACCGCATCGAGGTCAACGCCCAGTTCGGTAGCGAGTTTGCGGCCCTTGGTGAGCAGCTCTTGAGATACCTCGGCAACAGTAGTGCCTTCAATCTCGCAATATACTATTACATTATTCATAAAGTTCTACTATTAACCGATAATCTTATCATTCAACAATTCTTGTACAAGGCTTTCAACATCGGCATCACTGCCAGTGAGAGTCTTACTTTCCTTCGCTTGGAACACGATATTTACGACGTTCTTCACCTTTGTGGGCGAACCGCTCATACCGCACTGTGCGGGATCAGCATCGATGTCGGCAACGCTCCACTGGTTGAGGGTGAGGTAGGGACGCTCGTTATAGAGATCAGCCCAGGGCTCATCACCCTTGCGCTCCATGGGGCAAGTTGCATATTTGTACTTCATCACCAGCTTGGCATTGCAGGGGCGGCAAGGAGCAGCGCTGCCGTTAACAGTAACAACCACAGGAAGCGGAGCCTCGACGGTCTCAACGCCACCGTCGATGTGACGGCGAATAGTTGCCTTGCCATTTTCAATCTTGAGGATCTCTTCGGCATAGGTTACCTGGTTCAAGCCAAGTTTCTGTGCCACCTGGGGACCTACCTGTGCTGTATCGCCGTCGATAGCCTGGCGACCACCAATCACGATGTCAACATTGCCAATCTTCTTGATGGCAGTTGCAAGCGCATAGCTTGTTGCCAAAGTGTCGGCACCGGCAAAGCCGCGGTCGGTAAGCAACCAACCAGTGTCAGCTCCGCGGTAGAGACCCTGGCGAATGATTTCGCCAGCACTGGGGAGACCCATTGTAAGCATTCCAACAGTTGATCCGGGGTGTTGTTCCTTCAAGCGCAGAGCCTGCTCAAGCGCATTGAGGTCTTCGGGGTTGAAAATTGCGGGAAGGGCAGCACGGTTGATTGTGCCGTCGGCCTTCATCGCGTCTTTACCCACGTTGCGAGTATCTGGCACTTGCTTGGCCAGTACAACGATGTTCAAACTCATAATACCTTTTTAGTTTGTTTTATATGTTAATATATTCAATGTTCTATTTTTCAACCCACAAAGATACTCAAAAACTCGCATACCACCAAAGCACTTACCCCCTTTAATTCTTTTTCACACAAAAACTGGCCAAAAAAACACAAATTCACTGTTTTTGTGGGTGAAAATGTGTTTTTTTAGTTAACCGCTTGGCCGTGCCCTCTGAAACGAGGGAGGCAATCACCGTGTGTGAATGTTTTTAATGTGGGGCGTATCGGCTGCCGGGGAGGGCAATGACAAGCCCTTTGCAGTCGAGATCAACAAGGGTGCTCATCACTTTGTAGATGGGGATGCCCATTTGCGACGAGATGGTGTTGATGTGCGAATCGCTGTTGGCTTTAAGGAAATCGAGTATCTTTTGCTCCTCGTCGTTGAGTTGGGGAAATAGTTCGAGCTGCTTCGCTGCTGTGCTTTTAGTGTCCCATCTCATTGCCGAAGTGATGTCGTCGGCCGAAGTGATGCACAACGCCTGGTTGTTGTGAATGAGTTTGTTACATCCGCGAGAGAACTCATCGCTCACTCGCCCCGGGATGGCAAAAACGTCTCTGTTATAATTTTGCGCGAGGGAAGCCGTAACGAGCGCTCCGCCACGCGCTGCCGATTCGACGACAAGCGTGCAGTCGCTCAAAGCGGCAATGATGCGATTGCGCGCCAGGAAGTTGCCCTTGTGTATCTCGTCTTGGCTTTGGTAGTCGGTGAGCACCATGCCGCCGTCACGCACGATGTTAATGGCGTCGTTCCGGTGGTCGGCAGGATAGATTCGGTTCAGTCCTCGGGGCATAACTGCAACGGTGGGCGTGCTGGTGGTCAGTGCTGCACGATGGGCGGTGATGTCGATGCCGTAAGCAAGTCCGCTTACAATAACCAGGTCGTCAATTCTGTCGTGCAAATCGCGCACGATGTCGCGGCACATGGTGATGCCATAGCTGGTGGCATGCCTTGTGCCCACGATGCTGATCATGTGCCTGGCATTAAGGTTGCAACTGCCCGATGCGTATAGCAATAACGGTGCATCGCATGCTTCAAGTAGGCGGGTGGGATAGTCTTTGTCGGTATAGTATAATAGCTTTATGTTATTGTTTTGCAAGAACTTCAACTCGGTTTCGGCTTTTCTTATTTGTTGGTTGCGGTAGTCTTGCTTGTAGATGCGGCTACGTCCGCCGGTGAGTTGTTTTAATTGCTCTTCGGGCATTGAGAAGAATTCTTTTTCACTGCCCACCACGTCGAGTAGTTTTTGTGCCAGTTCGATGCCTATGCCCCTGATAGAAGCAAATGCAATTTTATACAACAAGTCTTGCATGATGATAGTTTATGGATTAGGTTCTAGATAATCTTTGAAAGCATTGAAAAGTTTTTCGCCTCGAGACAGCTTCCCTCCTTCAAGAGTGACAACGCTCACGTCGGCTTTGACTGCGATGTCGCCAGAGTCCTTGTGGAAAATGGTTTGGTGGAAGATGAATCGCACGCCTTTGCCTTCGACCCAGAGTTTACTCACCATGGTGTCACCGCTTTTTAAAGGTTTCTTGTAGTCGATCTCAACTCGTGATAACACAGGCGTGATGCCGTCGGCTTCCATTTGTGCAAAGGAGTATCCAGCATGCTTGCAGAAAGCGTGCCGGGTGTGCTCGAGGTAGTGCAAGTAATTGGCATTATTGACGATGCCTTCGCTGTCGAGTTCGTAATCGCGAACGTCGAGTTCTAGTTCAAAAATAAATTTATCCATGCATCATGTAGTTTATTTGTGTGCAAAGATACAAATAAATTTGGTCAGTTTACAAGTTATTTGTAATTTTGGAGAAAATATATATAAACATGAAACGAATTATAATAGTAATGTCGCTGCTATGCAGTGTGATGCTCGGCGAGGCATGTACCTCGGCAATCGTGAGCGGCAGTCTCACGGCCAATGGTCGCCCGCTCTTGTGGAAAAACCGTGACACCAACGACCAGAACAATAGGGTGGAGCGAATAAAGGCCCACGACGGCCTGTATGAGTTTGTGGGACTTTTTGATGCTCGCGACCTGCGTGACACGGCTGCATGGATGGGCTTCAACGAGAAAGGTTTCGCTATCATGAACACTGCGTCATATAACCTGAACAACGATAATGTGCCCGAGAAGGACATGGACAAAGAGGGCGTGGTGATGCGCATGGCTCTGGAACGTTGCGTCACTGTCGATGACTTTGAGAAATTGCTCAACGACCTTCCCAAACCGATGGGCGTGGAGGCAAATTTCGGAGTGATCGACGCACAAGGTAACGGTGCTTATTTTGAGACTGGTAACTATAAGTACGTGAAGTATGACTTGAAAGACGAGCCCAGTGGTATTATCACTCGAACTAATTACTCTTATAGTGGCGTGAAAGACAAAGGTTATGGATATGTGAGGGAAAAGAACGAGCAGTATCTGCTGAAAAAGCATATTGCCGCCAAGGATATAACTCCGTCGGTTTTCACAGAAGAGATTTCACGCACATTCTATCACAGCGTGCTAGGCAAGAACTATAACAATGGGTCGCAACGATATGTTGTGGACCAAGATTTTATACCGCGCAGGATAAGTACTGCGTCAACGGTAATCGAAGGGGTGCTGCCCGGCGAGGATGCATCTCTCACCACAATGTGGATTGCTTTGGGTTATCCTCCCTGTGCCGACATCCACATGGTAAATACAGGAGAGGGCGGTGTCCCTGCCGAATTGAGCGGTACAGGCCAAGATAATCATTCGCCTCAATGCGACAAAGTGCAAAAACGCAAAAGCGAGGTGTTCTCGCTGAAACGTGATAACGGGAAGCAATATGTTGATTTGAGCAAGTTGTATAACAAGAAGGGAACAGGTTATTGTCAGACACTTGTGAAGGAGAATATGAGGAAATATGCCGAAGGGTATAAGATGCTTGAAGAAAAACGAAAAAAACTGCAACAGAAATAATATGATGAATAGTACTATATGGACTGGCGTGGCGACAATCGCCATGCTCATCGTGTCGAATGTGGTGATGACCCTGGCGTGGTATGGGCACTTGAAACTGCAAACAATGGGCGTCACCAGCAACTGGCCGCTGATAGGTGTTATTTTGCTGTCGTGGGGCATCGCTTTCTTTGAATATTGCTTCATGGTACCGGCCAACAGGATCGGGTTTATAGGCAATGGCGGGCCGTTCTCGTTGCTCCAGCTCAAGATTGTCCAGGAGGCGTTGACGTTGATTATTTTCACGGCATTTGTCACTATCTTTTTCAAGAGTGAAACATTGCATTGGAACCACTTTGTGTCTTATGGTTTGCTGATTTTGGCCGTGTTTTTTGCTTTTCTTGACCCGAAATGAAAAAAAGACAAAGCTAGATGCTGAAAAATTTAAGCAAATTTCTTAACTTTGTAAAATATTGAAAGAATAAACCTGAAAGAATGAAAACTAAATCTATTTTAACCCTAGCAACAGCCGCCATAATGGGCGTGATGGGACATGCTGCCCAGGCATCGTGGCAGACAACTGTGGACCAAATGATAGCAAACGGAGAGTTCAAGAACGCTGAAACCTTGATGAAGAAACTCCCAGCCAAGGAACGCAAGGCACAGGCAGTGCGTATTGACTCGCTCAACACTATCATGGATCGCATACGCAAGGATTTCACATTGACTCCTGAAGCTGGTCTTGAAAAAATCAAAGAACGTGTGCCTGGTGTGACCGACGCACAAATACAGCGATGGAAAGAACTTCACAAAATCGAATACATGGTTATTGATGGCAAGGAATGGTGGTTCAAGAAGAGCGTAGGCAACTTGTGGCTTCTTGCCGATGAATTTGCCACCGACCATGCCAAGGATAAGGAAGACGATTACAAGTATTATCGCAACCATTTCCTACAAGCGATGAAAAGCGCCCCCGACGCTAATGGCGTGCGCAACTGGAGTACAGTGAACATCACATTCTCGCTCGATGTTAAGGCCGATGCCGTTCCCGCGGGAGAGACAGTGAGGGTGTGGATGCCGTTCCCGCATGAAACATTGCGCCAGCGCAATATCAAGATGCTTGCCTCTGATCATGACGTTACTATGAGCGAAAGTGTATCCAAGCACCATACGGTGTATATGGAAGACGTGGCACAGAAAGGCAAACCTCTCCATTTTGAATACACATTCAGTTATGAAGTGGGTGAACGCCACATCGCTAAGGATGACATGCTGACAATGCTCGAACCCTATGACAAGAACAGCGAAGTATATAAGCGCTACACCATGAGCGAGGGCCGTCACATCGTGATTACTGATGAGATCAGGGCTAAAGCAAAAGAGATTGTGGGCGACGAGACTAACCCTGTGGAGCAGGCTGCATTGCTGTGCATGTGGATTGGCCGCACATTCCCCTGGGCTGGGGCCCGAGAATACAGCACGCTGGCCAACATACCCGACTATGTCCTAACCAATGGCCATGGCGATTGCGGTCAGGTGGCATTGCTTTATATCACTATGTGCCGAAGCCTGGGTATTCCTGCAAGGTGGGAGAGTGGTTACATGCTTCACCCCGGATATGAGAACTACCACGACTGGGCAGAGACTTACTATGAAGGAGTGGGTTGGGTGCCTACCGATCCCTCGTTCTGCCGCAGCACTGTTGATACTCCGCTCAATAACTACTATGTGACCGGAATTGACATGTATCGCTTGGCAACCAACGAAGCCGTGGGTGATGTGTTGAGCCCGAGTAAGACTTACATACGCAGTGAAACCGTTGACTTCCAGCCCGGTGAAGTGGAATGGAAGGGCGGAAACCTCTATTATGACTCTTTCGGTTCTTCATTGAAAGTTAATAGCATCATTCCTATTAGATAATTATCGTAAACATATAGACTATGAATAAAGTATCAAGAATATTGCTTGTTGTCGTAGCAGCTTGTATTGCTGGCAGCATGTGGGCAGCCACTCCCCGAGAAATCGTTAATTCCCTGAAACAGCGCATCGCTCCTGACAAACGCACTGCCGTGTGGGATGTCAAGACCGTGTCGCAGAAAGGTGTCCTTACAATTGTGGGCACCGTGGGTACTGTTGACTTGAAAGAAGCTGTGACTGCCGAATTCCAGAAAAACGGTTATAACAAGTTCTCTAATAATCTTATTGTCCTTGAAAACGCTGTGCCCGAGGGCAAACGATGGGCAATAGTGAAGTTGGGCCTTGCATCGCTCCGTTGTGAAGGTGCCCACTCGGCCGAGATGGCCACCCAGGCAATAATGGGAACACCGGTCAAAGTTCTTGAATATGACGCTGATGATTGGTGCCGCGTGGTTACGCCTGATGACTACATCTCATATGTACCCTCAAGTTCAATCAGTTTCAAGACCGATGAAGAAATGGCGCAATGGCGCAAGGCCGACCGATATATCGTGACTACCTATTGCACTCGCCTGGTCACTGAACCCAAAGGGGATGAGACGATTACTGACCTTACCTTGGGATGCATCCTTGAGTACAAGGGAGAGAAAAAAGGTTGGGTATGCCTGGCAACTCCTGATGGCCGTGTGGGATATGTCGAGAAAGAGTCGGTTGAATCGCTCAACACATGGAAACAACAATCATTTAACGCTGACTTGATTGAGCGCACAGCTCGCCGCATGATGGGTTCAGGCTACTTGTGGGGCGGCACCTCTACCAAGGTTACCGACTGCTCGGGTTTGTCAAAGATCAGTTATTTTTCTAATGGTATCATCTTGCAGCGCGACGCATCGCAGCAGGCTCTCACTGGTGAGAAATTTAGTGACTATCATGACGCCAAGCTTGGCGACTTGCTGTTCTTTGGCAATGCAAAGACTGGCCGCGTGACCCATGTGGGCATATACCTGCGTGACGGAAAGTACATTCACTGCTCTGGTCAAGTGAAGATTAACAGCCTTGACCCCAAGGACCCTGCTTATCTTTACTCGACATTGTCGATAAGTCGCATTGATGGAAAGATAGGCACAAAGGGCATCACTACTGTTGCCCAGCACAAGTGGTATTTTGATAATTAATTAGTATAAATCAAAATTTTAAGATATGGATAGACGTAAATTTCTTGCTGGCGCAGGTCTAGGTATCCTTGCCGCAGCATCACCCATTTCGCTCTCTGCTATAGAGAATGTAATTCAACCCAAACCTCGCAAAAGCGGAAGATTGAACTTGTCATTTTTCCCTTATGAACTGAAGTTGAGACACGCTTTTAACCTGGCACGTTATAGCCGCACAACAACACCTGATGTGCAGGTGCAGCTGGAATATGACGGTGTGATAGGTTATGGCGAGGCTTCAATGCCTCCCTATCTGGGCGAATCGATTGAGAGTGTAACAAAGTTCCTCAGTTCGCTTGACCTGACACAATTCAGCGATCCATTCTGTATTGATGATATTCTCACTTATGTTGATAACGTAGCGCCCAACAACCGTGCGGCGAAGGCTAGCGTTGATATTGCCCTTCATGACTTGCTGGGTAAACTCATGGGTCAGCCTTGGTACAAGATTTGGGGTTACAATCCAGAAAAAACTCCTTGCACAAGTTTTACTATCGGCATTGACACAGAAGAGGTTGTTCGCAAGAAAGTGGAAGAAGCACGTCCTTACAAGGTAATCAAGGTAAAGATGGGTCTCGACAACGACCGTGAGACTATCAATATCATCAGGGAAATGATGCCCGACGTGCCACTGTGCGTTGATGTTAACCAGGGTTGGAAAACAAAGGAGCATGGTCTCGAGATGTGCCATTGGCTTGCTGAACGCAACTGTCTCTTCGTGGAGCAACCGTTTGACAAGACCTGGATCGACGAGACTGCATGGCTGCGCGAGCGCTCGCCACTGCCCATTATTGCCGATGAAGCATTCCAACGTCTTCCTGACATCGTGCGATTCAAGGGCGTGTATGATGGCATCAATATCAAACTCATGAAGAGCACAGGCTTGTATGAGGCTCACAAGATGGTGACTCTGGCTCATGCGCTCGACATGAAGGTGATGCTGGGCTGTATGACCGAGACTTCATGTGCTGTGACAGCCGCTGCCAATCTGGCTCCCGTTGTTGACTATTGTGATCTTGATGGTAACTTGTTGATTGCCAACGATCGTTTCAGCGGTATGACAGTTGAAAACGGTAAGGTTACACTTCACGATGTGCCGGGCCTGGGCATCAAGTTGCTTGACAAATAATTGCTTGAAATTGAATTAAAATCACCTGTGAAGGGACTGTGTGCCTAATAGTGCATTGTTCCTTCTCAGGTTAATGTTTTTAAAGAAAAAAATATGAAAAAACCGATTATCGGTGTAGTTGCGATATTGTTATTGGGATTGGCAGTCTTTGCTGGTCTCTCGTTTTGGGGAGACGGTATTGACATAGGGTCAACCCATTTCAAAACAGGTTCTTTTGCCGAGAACATGCTCACGCCTCCCGATACTGCTACAAGTGCTGCTGCTAATGTTGAAGATAGCGTGAAAAAAGCTAATGTGCGCCAGCCCTTGGACACTACGTCGAAGGTGATTTTGTTTGCTGGCGACTCGATGTTGGAGGGACTGGGTCCGCGAATGGCTGCTTACGCCACAGCCAACGGTCACACGCTTATTAATGTGATATGGTATAGCTCTACGACCGAGATATGGGGTAGAGGAACACGCTTGAAGGAACGCATTGAAGAGTTTCATCCTGATTTTATCTTCATCAGTCTGGGTGGTAACGAATTGTTCGTTAGTGATATAAAGAAAAAACGACAAAAGTATTTAAATAACATGCTTGAACAGATAGGAGATATCCCCTATGTGTGGATAGGCCCTCCTAACTGGAAACCTGATACAGGCATAAATGACATGCTTGCTGAAAGCGTGGCCCCAGGTTCGTTTTATTTGAGCAACGGACAGCATTTTGACCGTGCAAAGGATGGCGCTCATCCCACACGCCAGTCGGCTGCCGCATGGTGCGACCGCATCTGCAAGTGGGTGATGGACTCGTCTTATCATCCCATAAAGCTTGAGGTGCCTGTCGAGGCAAAAGGCAAGTGCAAGACTATTGTATATCAACCTGAAGTATAAAAAATGGCAGAATATAGTTTTAGTCTCTCGACATTGTGGTACAACATAGTGCAGCAGCTCTGTTACAACCCGCAGGAACCTCTCATGTTCTCTAGCGGATTGTTCTGGGTGCTCATTATAATTTTCTTGCCCATATATTCCTTGGTGAAGTCTCGCCGCACGATGATGGCAATATTTGTGACATTGTTCAGCCTTTTCTTTTTCTATAAGTCTAGCGGGTTGTGCTTTTTCTTCTTACTGGCCACATCGGTTGTCGATTGGGCGCTAGCGCAGTATATAGACAAGTGCAAGAAAAGGGCAATGCGCAAGTTGGCGTTGGCAGTATCATTGCTATGCTCGGTGGGAATGTTGGTGTATTTTAAATATGCTAACTTCTTGCTGTTCAATTTCGATGCCATTGTAGGACGCAATTTCCAGCCGCTTGACATCATATTGCCTGTGGGCATTTCGTTCTACACATTCAGGACTGTCAGTTATGTTGTGGATGTGTATAACAAGAAAATACCGGCCACAACCAGCTTGCTTGACTATGTGTTCTTCTTGTCCTTCTTCCCTTGCTTGATTGCAGGTCCTGTTGTAAGGGCATCGGAGTTCATGCCTCAACTGCACGAGAACAAAGCTCCCACGCGCGAACAAGTTTATGGAGGCATGTGGCTAATTATGCTCGGCATTATCAAGAAGGCAGTCTTTGCCGATTATATTGCCCAGTATGTCAACATTGCCTATGGCAACCCTACTGGTTATAGCGGTGTGGAGTTGCTGATGGCTATTCTGGGATACTCGATGCAGATTTATTGTGACTTCTCGGGTTATAGCGACATGGCAATAGGTTTGGGCTCGATGATGGGCTTTAACCTGGGTGTCAACTTTGATTTCCCTTACAGATCACTAAATGTAACCGAATTTTGGAGGCGCTGGCACATCTCCTTGTCATTCTGGCTGCGTGATTACATCTATATTTCAATGGGGGGTAACCGCAAGGGCAAGTTGAGGCAATATGTGAACCTGATGACTACGATGCTCGTGGGTGGCCTCTGGCATGGAGCAGCATGGAACTTCATCATTTGGGGCGCTGGCCATGGATTGGCATTGTGTGTTCACAAGTTCTTGATGCCGTCGCTCAAGAAAATACCTGACAACATTGTGGTCAAGTTTATATCTTGGCTGTTGACATTCTCACTAGTGACATTGTTGTTTGTGTTCTTCCGTGCCGATAGTTTTGACACTGTGTGGGCAATGCTGTGTGGCACTGTCACTCGCTTTGACGTAGCCTATTTCCCCGTATTCTTAAAGGTGAGATATACATGGTGCGCACTCATGATTATCATCTTTGCAATGCATTTTGTCCCCAAGGATTTCTACAATCGTGTGCGCACATGGTATATCAATAGTTGGTGGATATGTAAGTTTATCATCTTCTTGGTGGTCGTGCAACTGGTGATTGAATTCTCGTCGGCCGATGTGCAGCCGCTCATCTATGCGCAATTCTAAATCTTTAAACATTTTCCGAAAAATAAAACTAAAAAATATAATGAGTAATATAACTAAAATCGTGCTTACCGGTGGTCCTTGTGCCGGAAAGACAACAGCATTGGTGAAAATCAATGAACACTTCAGTCAGTTGGGTTATAAGGTGTTTACCATTCCCGAGGTGCCCACTATGGTGACTCAGTCGGGGTGGAACTATCTGACTGACAACAAGGATTTCTACAAAGAAGGCGAGAAGATTATTCTTGAATTGCAGTTGGCACTCGAGGAGAAGATGATTCGTCTAGCCGAGACATGCACAGAACCTTGTATTGTGGTGTGTGACCGCGGTGCAATGGATATCTCGGCCTATATTTCCGATGAGATGTGGACCGAATTGACTAATGCATGCGGCACATCGACCGAGGTGCTGCGAGGCAACCATTATGACGCTGTATTGCACTTGGTATCGGCAGCCGATGGCGCTGAACAGTTCTACACCACTGCCAATAACGCTCAGCGCTATGAACAGGCCGACGAAGCCGGTCTTGCCATTGCCCGCTCGCTCGACAAGAAGATTGTCCAGGCGTGGACCGGACACCCTCGATTGCGTGTGATTAACAATGGAGAGGATTTCGACCGCAAGATGCAGCGCGTGATTAAGGAAATCAGTGCAGTGCTCGGATTGCCGCAGCCCATTGAGAACGAGCGTAAGTATATCGTTGAGGTGATAGGGGAGTTGCCCGAGTGCATGGAAAGCGAGATCACCCAGACCTATCTTGTGGCAGAGCCCGGCTGTGAGGTGCGTATTCGCAAGCGTGTGACTAACGGTGTAGTCACCAATATCCACACAACTCGACGCAAGATATCTGATCAAGAGGAACTTGTGACAGAACGCCACGTGGGAAACAGTCTGTATGAAACGATGCTTCAACAAGCCGACCCCTATCGTCGCACAATACGTAAAAACCGCAAGTCGTTTATCTGGAAAGGTCAGTTCTTTGAACTTGACACCTACAAGGCTCCTGTTAGCGACCTTATTATCCTTGAAACCAAGGGTATCGCTTGCCACGAGGACCTGAAACTTCCTCCCTTTATTCGCATTGTCGAGGATATCACGGGCAATACCGACTATTTTAATATTAACTTGGCGTTAAAGAAGTAAATCGTGATGCGTGTATTTTTGAAGTGTGCAGTTGTTGCGTTGCTTGCGGTGTTGCCTTGTGCATCATGGGCCGGAGAGTCCACGCTGGTTGAGTTCAACTTGTCGAGTTATGATGATTGGTATTATAACCGTAGCGATGTTGAACTGAACGCTGAAAGCATTAGTCACCAGCGTGTTAAACTGTTTCGTACAAGCAACGGCATAGATTTGACGCTCACTTCACCTGTGTTTGATTGCAATGGCCTGGACTCCATTGCCGTAGATGTAGAGTATGTAGTTACCCAGGGTGTTGAAAACTATGCGAAACTGCCGTTGACCATTATGTTCATTGATGAAGAGTCAACCGTGGGGACGGAAACGCAAGGAGTGGAAAAGAACAGTTTGGTTAATCAGCTTTCTGCATCGTTCACTGTCGCGGCATCACAAAGCAAGGGCCAAATAAGACTCATGGCGCTCAAGGCCGATACGGGAAGCAATGCGTCGGTGCGTTCAGTAGTTGTCACTGGCTTCAGCCATAATCTGACGGGTGATGTAAATGGCGACGGCGTGGTTGACATCACTGATGTTAATGCTTTGGTTAATGCCATTGCTGCTGGCGTGTCGGCTGAAAAAAATACTGACGTGAATGGTGACGGCGTGACTGACATCACAGATGTGAACGCGGTAATCAACATGTTGCTTCTAGGTAGATGAACATTGTTTTGACATAGGGTTCCCATTTAAGGAACGAATAAAATAAACAGCCATACTGTTTTTGTCTATAAGGACTTGGCAGTATGGCTGTTTTATAGTTGGGAATTATCAGTTCAAGAACACCAGACCAGCGGAAGTGTGGTCGATGGTGATGGGGTTGTTGCGGTTTATCCTCATAGCAATGATATCTTGGCTCAAGCGGTTGAGGACTAGGTCTTGTATCGCTCTCTTGACGGGACGTGCTCCGAACTCGGGGTCGTAACCCTCGTTTGCTATGTAGTTGACGGCAGCTGGGCTGAAGGTGATGTCAATGCCGTTTTTCTTGAGCATGCGCGCTATGCCGTCGAGCTGCAGTTTCACTATCGCTTGTATCTCGGTGAGATTGAGCGGAGTGAACATGATGGTCTCGTCGATGCGGTTCAAGAACTCAGGGCGGATGGTTTTCTTCAACATTTCGAACACCTCGTTGCGCGTGGTATCGATGACTTGCTGCTTGTTGCTTTCATTGATTGTAGCAAACTGCTCGCGTATGTAGTTAGAACCCAAGTTTGAGGTCATGATGATGATAGTGTTCTTGAAGTTGACGGTGCGGCCCTTGTTGTCGGTGAGGCGTCCGTCATCGAGCACTTGAAGCAAGGTATTGAACACGTCGGGGTGAGCCTTCTCTATCTCGTCGAAGAGCACTACGCTGTAAGGTTTGCGTCTCACAGCCTCGGTGAGTTGCCCGCCTTCTTCATAGCCCACATATCCCGGAGGAGGACCTATGAGTCGGGTGACCGAGAATTTCTCCTGGTATTCGCTCATGTCGATGCGTGTCATCATGTTGTCGTCGTTGAACATATAGTCGGCAAGAGCCTTTGCAAGTTCGGTCTTTCCCACACCGGTGGTGCCGAGGAAAATAAACGACCCGATGGGGCGCTTGGGATCATTGAGTCCGGCACGACTGCGACGCACGGCGTTGGCAATAGCAGCAATGGCTTCGTCTTGTCCCACTACTCGCTTGTGCAGTTCACTTTCAAGGTTGAGCAGTTTCTCTTGCTCGCTCTTGAGCATCTTGGTGACGGGTATCCCGGTCCAGCGAGCCACGATGCCAGCAATGTCGTCGGCATCAACTTCCTCCTTGATTACACCTTTTTCGCCCTGCAGATGCTTGAGTTGGTCTTGAAGTGCGGCGTTCTCTTCCTGCTTCTTGGTGATGAGCGAGTAACGTATCTCGGCCACACGGGCATAGTCTCCGTTCTGCTCGGCCTTTTGAGCCTGGAAGTTTAGGGACTCGATGTCGATTTTGTTTTGCTGAATAGTGTTGATGATTTCCTTTTCGCTCTTCCACTTGGCCTTGAACTCGTTTTCGGTCTCTTTGAGTTGAGAAATCTGCGAGTTAAGCTCATTGATGCGATCTTCATTGCCGTCGCGCTTAATCGCTTCACGCTCAATTTCAAGTTGGGTTATCTTGCGTGATATCTCGTCGATGTGCTGCGGCACACTGTCCATCTCGATGCGCAGCTTGGCTGCTGCCTCGTCGATGAGGTCTATCGCCTTGTCGGGCAGGAAACGGTCGTTAATGTATCGCTGGCTCAGTTCCACAGCAGTGATGATGGCATCGTCCTTGATGCGCACCTTGTGGTGATTCTCATAACGTTCTTTCAGTCCTCTCAGGATTGCGATGGCGTTTTCTTCATTAGGTTCATCAACCATCACCACTTGGAAACGTCGTTCGAGTGCCTTATCTTTTTCAAAGTATTTTTGGTACTCGTCGAGAGTTGTAGCGCCTATGCTACGCAGGTCTCCGCGTGCAAGCGCAGGCTTGAGGATGTTGGCTGCATCCATAGCTCCGCTCGACTTGCCAGCGCCCACAAGGGTGTGTATCTCGTCGATGAAAAGTATGATGTCGCCTTGTGCCTGAACCACTTCGTTGACCACGGCTTTGAGCCTTTCTTCAAATTCACCTTGGTATTTTGCTCCGGCAATGAGTGCTCCCATGTCGAGAGAGAAAACCTGCTTGTTCTTGAGCTGCTCGGGTACATCGCCGCGTGTGATGCGTTGCGCCAGTCCCTCAACGATAGCTGTCTTTCCGGTTCCTGGTTCGCCTATCAGGATGGGGTTGTTCTTGGTGCGTCGGCTCAGGATCTGCAACACACGTCTTATCTCGTCATCGCGACCTATCACAGGATCGAGTTTGCCTGCACGTGCACGCTCATTGAGGTTAATTGCATATTTTGCAAGTGCATTATATTGTTCCTCTGCGCCTTGTGCAGTAGCTGTTTTTCCCTTGCGTAGTTCGAGGATAGCTGCTTTGAGTCCGTTTTGTGTGACTCCAGCATCTTTCAACGCCTTGGATGCAGGTGATTCTACCGAAAGCAGTGCATAAAGCAGAGCTTCAATGGTCACATATTGGTCACCGCTGTCCTGTGCAAATGCAAGTGCATTGTTGAAAACCTGGTTCAACCGGTTGCTAATGTAGGTATCGCCGCCCGACACCTGTGGCAGCTTCTTGATTTCGTTGTCGAGGTTGTTTACTATGTGTTGGGGAGATGCTTCAAGTTTTTGGAGCATGTAACGGGTCACAGCATCATTTCTAGTTATCATCGTGTAAAGAAGATGCTCGGGTTCTACACTCTGGTGGTGCAGTGTGCGTGCTAATTGTGCTGACTGCTCAATCAGTTCTTGGCTTTTGATTGTAAAGTTGTTGAAATTCATGTGTATTTATTCTTTTAGTTTTGATATTGAAGAGCAACAAGCATTCCATGTGACAATATGTGTCGCTGTGGTGTCAATATGGCACAAAAAAAGTGCGGCAAGTGACTGCCGCACAGTAATATTGACACGTTATCCTTACTTTTTAGAGAGGGTGATAACGAAAGTTGCGATAGAGATAAGAGTGCCGATTGAGCTGGTAGTTAAGGCAAGTGCAGGCGGAACGTTCCATGCCGAACGAGCCTTGCTGGCATTGGGCTCAACGTAGATGCAGTCATTTTGCTGCAGGTAGAAGTCGGGCGAAACAATGATGTTTGGGTCGTTGAGATTAACGCTCTTCACTTGGCGTGAACCATCGGCATTAGTGCGGATGATCATGATATTGTCGCGTTTGCCTTTGATAGTAAGGTCGCCAGCCATTGCCACTGCTTCAAGCACATTGAGACGTCCGTTGCTAGACTTGATTACGCCAGGACTGTTAAACTCGCCCAGGGCATATACCTTGAAATTCTGAATGCGTATTTCCACACCGGGCTTGATGGTTAAGTACTTGGGATAGATGAGTGAAGCGATGTGTGACTCGGTTGCCGATTTAGACATGCCGCCCACGTGGATCTTGCCGAGCATGGGGAACTCAATGTCGCCATTATTGTCGATGAGGTAATAGTAGAGTGAATTTTCGGCATTGTTATTGATGCTCGATGAACCAGAAGAAGCCTGAGCAATGTATTGCACCTTGTTGAAAGGTTTCACGGCTTCCTCGTCGGGACCAGAAACGTTGATTTGCAACATGTCACCAGGCATGAGCACAGGGTCGGTTGCTTGGGCAGCGTTTTTGAGAACATCTTGGGGTAACTTCGTGGCGTCGATCATGTAGGGGACATCCTTGGTTGTTGTGCAACTAACAAAAGCCATTGCTGCACAAGCTGCGAGCAGTAGTGGTTTGATTTTCATATTGAGAAAAATGATGTTATTAATATCTTTATATTGCTTTGTTTTGCAAAATTAATAAAATTAAACAAGAAAGAGAATAATTATTGTGAAAAACATTGCCATGATGCAATGAAAATGCTTAAATTTGTACTATGAAGCAAGTGAAAGAATACAATACTGGTGTAATCGAGCCACATCCATGGCCGCCGTTCATTCCTGCCAATGCCCGTTTATTGATGCTAGGCACGTTTCCGCCTAAACCTAACAGATGGTCAATGGCCTTTTATTATCCTAACAAGATAAATGACATGTGGCGCATTATGGGACTCATTTTTCATGACGACCGCGATTATTTTTGGATTAAGGACGAACAAAGATTTGACGAGGACAAGATAAAGCAATTCCTGGCCGAGAAGGGTATCGCTTTGTGGGATACTGGCATGAAGGTGCGTCGGCTCAAAGATAATGCCAGTGACAAATTTCTGGAAATAGTTGAACCCATAGATTTGTCTAAACTCCTTGACGAACATCCCACTATCCATGCCGTTGTAACAGCTGGCGAGAAAGCGACGGGTGTGGTGGCAGATATCGCCGGGTGCACGGCGCCGGTGATGGGACAATGCGTGCAGTGTAAGGTTAATGAAAGGATGTTTAGTTTTTACCGAATGCCGTCATCGTCGCGGGCCTATCCCATGTCGATTGCTGATAAAGCGGAGTTTTATCGACGAATGTTCCACAACGAGGGGCTGCTCGTTTCGTCATTTCAGTAATTTATATTAATTTTGCAGTCCAGAACGTAATATTTACAGAAAATGAATTCAAAAATAAAGATAGTATTAAGTGTGATAGCACTCATTGCGATAGGTGTGGGTTGCTTTGTTTTCATGAAGGATGTTGACCTTAGTGCCAGGGGTCTCTATGACTGGTACGAGGAAAACATGAACTATGGTGTGATTACCCTGCTCATGGCAATCGAGAGTTCTATCATACCGCTTCCCAGTGAGGTGGTCGTGCCTCCTGCTGCTTATTTCGCCCTGTTGGAAAACAGCGAACTGAACATTTGGTTGGTGATATTGTTTGCTACCGTCGGTGCAACATTGGGCGCATTAGTTAATTACGGTGTGTCGATGCTCATAGGCCGTCCCCTAGTGTTTGGCTTTGCCGTTAGCAAGATAGGTCACATGCTCATGCTTAACTCCCAAAAGATGGAATATGCCGAGTATTATTTCCAGCGCAAGGGTGAGATATCAATTTTCTTCGGTCGACTGCTTCCTGTAGTCAGGCACTTGATTTCTATTCCTGCGGGACTTGCCCGCATGAATGTAGTGAAATTCCTGGGCTACACATTTGTGGGTGCTGCGTTATGGAACTTCGTGC